>DAHWGZ010000059.1 GCA_027335965.1 Acidiferrobacter sp. | reverse complement strand
GTAAAGGCGTTGATGCCGCTGTCTTCTTCCCAGCGATCCTGACGGGTGACGGGGCCTTCGCGGACGATAAAGCGTAGTGCCCGGAACACCATGTCGTGGATGGGGATATCGTTCAGTGCGTGCTGGGCGTCTAGGGCGGCGGCCAGCAGTACAGGAAATCCGGCCTCATCGAGTTGCACGCCCTGCCAAAAGGGTTTTCCGCCAAGCCATTGATTCTGAAACCAGTGACCGTCGGCCTGCTGGGTGCTGATGAGGTAGGTGAGGACCTGGCGCGCCTCGACATGAGCGCCGATGGCAAGCAAGGCCCCGGCGCTCTCGACCAGGTCGCGTGACCACACGAGATGATAGCCGCCAAGGCTATCGCTCACCTCGCCCCAGGGGATCGACAGGCTGGCCACCAAAGCCCCGGGAAAGGTACGGTCTTCGTGAATCTTCAGGACATTGGCCGAACGGACATAGAGGGTCTCGAGGGCGGCCGGAAGATGGCGGGCGAGTTGCAAGGGCATGGGATGGGTGGCATGCCAGGCCTGCCAGTGCGCCGTATAGAGATTGAGGCACGGGCCGAATCCCTGGGCAAGTGATGACCAGGCGTTGGTGGCGGCCGCCTCCTTGCTGCTGCCGAGACCAAGTGCCAGTGTTCCGGAACGCGGGAGTTCCGCGGCCAAGGCCACTTCGCCGGGCCCCGCTTCGTCGTACTGCCAGGACATGCGCCCATGCTGATGAAAATCCTGCCAAAGATCGCTGACTCCGAGCTCGCCCACCGAACTGCGGATAAGGGCCGCGTCGCCGCTTGCGGTTCGGCATGTCAGGGCTAGGCCAAATGGTCCCTGTTCAGCCCACAGCACGGGACGCCCGGCCCATGTACCGGCCCACGCATGATTTCGTTGGGCATCCTCGCCGAGGCGTGCCGCACACAAGACATAGGGGCGCATGTTGTCGTCACTGCGGAGCGTGAAATCGATCAACAGAACATCGCGTTGGGGGTCGGGACAGACGCGAAATGTCATTTCGAAACGGGGGTTGTGGTGGGTCACGGTGGGCAGAGGTACGTGAGAGTCGTTGAGGTCGATATGGTGATCCGGGAGGGCCTTGAGCTCCTGCCAGAAGCCCTGATCGTCGGCGATGATAAAACCAAGATCCCGGATCTGCGGAATATCGATGCTGGGGTAAAAGACCTCGGTGACAATGCCGTATCCCATCGTAAACCAGACCTTGGCGGCGCCTAGCGCCGTGCCGACACAGTCTTTGCGTGCGGTCGACCAGACGGGATGCCGCCATGTGGCAGATGGTGCCTTGCGTTGAGGCATGGGCATTACTCCCTGAGTCTTGTTTTATCCCCGATCCTGGATGGGTAGACCGCAAGCGGCCTGAAAAGTGCTATGGGAAGGGCGGCTACCCTCGATCCTCTGCATTGTAAAGGTTTATTGGATCGTTCTTCGGTGGCGATATCAAGCGCCGGGTACGGACGAGCATCGTCTTCGGTCCGCGGCACGGCCGCTTCCGGGCGAGCATCCGTGCCGCGGCCACCGCTCCGATGCCTCTCGCTGTATGGTATGCGGCGCGAGTTCCGTTTCTGCTCGAAATGCACCGGGTACCACGAGTACTGCCTGGCCCACCTGGAGAGCCACGAGCACATCCATTGACGGGAAGGCCGCCCGGGGCCGCGGCCCGGGATGGGGGCCGTAGCGGGCCGTTGATCCCTTAGCCGTAATGGTCGTCGTCGCGCGTCCGCACGTAGAAGATGCGCAAAACGAACCAGAGGGCGATCTTGATGGCGAGAAGCAGGACGACCATCAGGAGCACGCCGCGCACGCCGATGTCGATCCCAAAAAGACGAAACGAGAAATAGATGATGGCGGATGTGATGGGCGTGGCGCCGATCAGCCAATAGAGTGTCGATGAGACGCTTTTATGGATCGTCATGTCGGCTGGTTTGGGAAAAGCCTTTGGGTTGTGCCCGAACACCCGCTTGCCAACGACCCCCTGGCCGCGACTGAGGATCGGCGCGTCCCCAGGCTTGCGTCCAGGCGGGATGAGCCATGGGGCCGATGTCGATAGCCGAGCGTTCGGTTGGGCCGCGGGCCCAGGGATTTCGCGCTCGGGGTACGGGTTGCGATGCGAGATTGTAGCATGCCGGTCTCGCGGCGGCGCGATTGCGGGACCGTGGCGAGGCGCGGCGCGGCCGCCGTGAGCGCCGAGGACGCGGGATGCGTGGTGTGGCCTCTTTGGGGGCAGAGATCGCCGCTTGTCGGGGCGCCGATGCGCCCAGGGCATGCCTTCGCTAGTCCAGGACCACGACCAGCCGGCATCGCATTCATCGACCGATTCGATGCCCGCGTAGCCGCGGGGATTGGCGAGCACGCGCGTGAGTCCGCCCCGGTTGTTGGCCACGCCATAGTCGAGGCGCTTATGGATATGTCCGTGCACCCAGAGACCGGCCCAGCCTAGGAGATCGGAGAGATCGCTCGCGTAGGCGGCTGCCTCGGCGTCGAACGGCGGGGGCTTGCCAAGGCTTTGTGGCGAGGGCGCATGGTGGGTCACGACCACGGTGGGCATCGCGCCCCGCCCGATCCTGGCATCGCGGGTCTCGGAATCCCCGATCAAGGCCTCCTCCAAGAAGGCCACGCTCGCTTCGTGCCAGGCGCGGGTCGTGGACGGCGAGATCGGGCGCGTGTGGTAGCCCTCGGCCGGCAGGCGGATGTGTCGATAGTCGTTCATGGTCTCGGCGACCATGTGCATCGTGCGGTCCTGGCACAGAAAGCCCACGAGGCAAAAGTCGGTCCAGAGGCTCGCCCCAGGAATCGCACGTCGTCGATGACGATGGCGGCATTTTCCAGGAGATGCACATGCGTGCCCGCGACCGTGGCGCGCGCCTTTGCAAACAGGCGCGGGACCATGCGCTGGCCGTAGAACTCTTGGTTGCCCATGACGTAGATCACGGGTCGCGTGAAGGTCTTCAGGGCCCATTCGAGACCCATGAGCCCGACCCCAATGTCGCCCGCCAGGATATGCGCGTCACAGTCGACGTCCGCGACATGCTTGCGCGGCAAGGCCGCGAACTCGATGTGGGTGTCGGAGAGGATGTGCAGCCTCATGGCGTCCTCATGACCTAAAGCGCAATAGGGGCGGCCAAGCAATCCGCCGCCGGCGGCCTTCATTCATGTCGCCCGGCAAAACCCGCGACCAATAGGAGAATGCCTAGGAATGGCGATCGCGTTCGTGGCCAAGCGCTGCCGTTGCCATCGTCGATGGGCGGCCGCTTCCCCGAAAGAGGAATGCCGTATCGTGCGTCATGGCGGCAAAAATGCCCGGATGCCCGTCTTTCGCGTCACTCGGCGCGGCCTTGGGGCGACCGGCTCATTTGAGCCGGTCCCCTCTTTTTCGGAAAAACGGCCAGCCCGCCCACGCTCAGAAGAGAGATTCCGGGTATCGCGGCAAGTCGTCGCTGCAGGACCATTCCGTGCGCGAATCCCAGAATATCCTTGCCTGAGGCCGGATCGGAGGCTCGATGTCGAGCGATCCCGCCGGAATGATCACGGCTTCGAGCTCCGGAACCTCACGCGCCACGATGCTTCCGCAGTGGCTGCAGAACTGGCGCGAAAACCGCTTCGCTTCCGGGACTTTGTAGAGCCTCAGGAATTGTTCGCCGGCGGTGAATACGAGTGTCCCGTGCTTTACCATGACGTTGGACGCGTGGCCTGTTCCGGTCGACTTCCTGCACCTTTTGCAGTGGCAATGATAGAAGGCCGCGGGTTCTCCTTCCACTTCATATCGGACCGAACCGCAAAGACAGCCGCCGATTAGCATGAACCCCTCCCAATTGTCGTGTTTCCCCGAGATCCGATATGGCATTCGATGCCAATGAGCGCATCCCAATAGCTCGTGGTCGGATGTGTAGTCGACGAGCCGGCGTGGGGGCCCGCCTCATTTAGCCGCGACGAAAAGCGGCCCTACGAAGACCGCGCCGCATGTTGCTTCACCGTGTTGGTCCCGCGACGCCCACAAGAGCGAGACCTTCGCTTCCAAGGAGGCGTCGTCTTCCAGAAAGTCAAGAATATCATGGGGCGGCCCTTCGTCGCGAAATTCGAGGGGCATCCGGGCAAGCGGGCCCATTTCCATGAGCGCAAGGCCCCGAAACGACGTTGCGTCAATGCGGGATGGCAAAACGCCCCATTCCGCGCCCCACCGGCCGCGTTTGGTTGTTCGGGAGGCGTTTGGGAATCGGGAACCCGGTTTCCAGGCGGACGAGTCCTATGGCCGCAGCCGGTGTCGGCGCACGAGGGGAGGGTGGCCGCGCGCGGGCGGCGTACAGCCGACGGACATTCCCCTCAAGGCCGCGGATGCGGGCCTTCGTAAAATGGAATAGGCTTATGGCGAGGCATGAAGACGTGCCCGACGCGACCGCGGATCCGCGACCTGATGCGGTGAGGGGCGTGCTCAGCCTCGCGCGCGACGCCCTTGTCCCGATAGCGGCGGCGGGTGGGGCTTTCCTTGGATGTGTCGCCGGACGGCATCCGTCTGGCTTGGAGACTCCCGGCCACGGGCCATGCGGTCGGCCATGCCCGCCGCATGGATGGTTGGGATGGGGGCACCCATCCCGCATGCGCCTTCCCGTCCTTCGGGGTTCATGGGCATGGGCCGCGTCTTTGGCGTGCCTGACGGGCAATAAAGGGTTGAGCGCAAGTTCATCATATGCACGAGAAGGCGCATGGGTAATCGCATGAAAATTCGACGCGGCACGACCTCGCCCCTGATGAACGCCCGGATCCGCATGGGCGGATCCGTGGCGGATTGGGCCCGGGTCTGCGGTGTGAGCCCTCGGCAATATCGTCGCTATGAACGGGGGGAGTCAGGCGTGCCTCAAGCGCGCCAAGCGGCGCTGTATGCCCATGTCGAGCGGTATGTCATCCAAAGGCTGCCCGTCAATACCAGGGGGCGCGATTTCGTGGTCGGCGATCTGCACGGTCATCGCGCCGCTTTTGAGTCGCTTTTGAAGGAAGCGCGCTTCGATCCCGCGCAGGATCGGGTCTTTTCGGTGGGCGACCTCGTGGATCGCGGTCCGGATAGTTTCCAGACCTTGTGTTTGCTGCAAGAGCCCTGGTTTTTCGCGGTACGCGGCAACCATGAGGACATGCTTTTGGACTTTGCCTTGGCGGGCCATGGTTACGGCCGGCCTACCTCGGACCATCCCTTTTTGCATAACGGCGGGCGATGGTTTCTGGAAATGACCCCCGAGCAAGACGCGCTGTGGCGCGACGATCTTTTGCCCCGTACCGCCCTTTTGCCCCACATACTGGTCGTGGGGGAGGGCGCGACACGTTTTCAGATCGTCCACGCGGAACTCGATGGCGTGGCGCAGCGCCTCACCGACACCAATCTGGATGCCCCCTTGACGGACCTGAACCAAGCCCATGATCAGGAATTCATCGAGGGGTTCGATGGATTCGGTCATCAGCGCATGCGTTTTCTGTGGGGGCGCGCCCTGATCCACCATAAGGGGGTATTACCCGCTCCTTTGGGGTTGTCTCCCACCTTTTGCGGACATACCCCGGCAAGGCGCGTCTTGACGCAAGGGGGGCACATCTTCGTGGATACCGGGGCGGCCCTTTTGGGCAATGAAAGGGCCCCCGAGGCACGGGTGACCCTCGTCGAGGTTTTGGTGGGGCACGCCCCTTATGTCGCGGCGGAGGGAACCCCTTATGCCATCGCGGCGGAGTATCGCGGGCTATCGAGCGCCTCGGCCTGAGAGGAAGCGGGACGCCGCAAGGCGGGGTGCGCGGACACGCGATGTTTGCAAAACGCGCAAGCCGGTCGCGGGGATGGCTCTTGGGAGACGGGCCATCCGCTGTGCATGCCGATCGGGATCGTGGCCCCGGTGCAGGCGATCTGCAAGGGAGTTTCAGGCTTTGCGCACCAAGCGCTCCGAAACTTCGAACATCTGCGCCGGACCTCCCCCTTCAGTGTCCCCCGCGCTCATGATCGAGGAGGCCTGGGCGGATCACGCGCCCCGTGCCGTCCGTCACCCCGCGCAGCCCCACCCCTTGGGCCATGAAGCTAAGGCGCGCGGCCGCGTCTCCATAGTACCGGTTATCGTGATGGTGCCCATGGAAGAGGCGGGCCACGCGCAGGCATTGCGCGAGCGTGTCGATGGCCGCGAAGCCATAGGGATGACAGCTCGGCGCCTCATGAGTCACGAGGATGTCCGCGGATTGGGCGGCAAGCGTCTCATAGACCTCCGGGAAAATGGATGAACGGTGGCGCAGGAGCCGTCCCTGGTCGGCCTCGGAGAGTCGCTCGGCACCGCCCGCTGCCGCCTGCACGCCTGCGACGTAGTCGGCATGGGACGCAAAGGCCCCGCTTTGCGTCCCATTCCAGATCCGTTCCCGAAAGACGCCCCCCAATCCCGCGATGCGCACGCCCGCGATGGTCGCCACGCGCCCATCGAGATTGCGCTCGCGGGCCGCGGCAAGATGCGCCCAGCGTTCCGCGGTGTCGGTGTCGTGATTGCCGGGGATGAACCAGACCGCGCAACCAAGCGCTTCCCAGGGGGCCGTGAGATCCGTCCACGGCATGGGGGCCTCGATGTCGCCCAAAAGCACCAAGGCCGCGGGCCGTTCCCTGCGCAGGATCGGCAGGATATGCGCCATGTCGCCGTGGACGTCACCGGCAAAGAGGATGTGCCCAAATTGGCTGGTCGTTGCGTCCATGAAAGACTCCTGAAATCCCGGGCGTCATCGGACGCCTTCTCTCAAAAAACCGGACCCCGAGGCGGGGTCCGGATCTTACTCGACAAAGCCACGGGGCCGCGCCCCGCAGGCGCTCACCGGAAGGTGGGTGGCGCGGATACGCCGCCGGCCCCCCAGGACCGCCACCCCCACCGCTTGAGCGAGGCGTCGCTGCGCCTCGCGCAGATCGATCGGGGCGGCCGCAAGCTCATCGAGGACCGCGGCGTCCAGGATAGGCCGATCGGTGCGCCGCAGTCCGCGCATGAGCCGCTCGACCATGCCGGCGGCGATCGCGCGCCGCTCTTCCGGCGTGGGGAGCACCATCGCCACCTCCCGCAACCGCGAGCGCAAGGGCGTGGCCACCCGCTCGATATCGTTGGCGGTTGCCAGGATCAGGAGGCGGCTTGCGTCGCACACGAGACCCAGGCGCGCGTCCCGAAACCGGCGGGCGCTGCGTTCCTCGAGCAGATCGAGGAGGGCCGGCACCGTCGGCTGGTGTAGTCGCCAGCGAGTTTGTCGATCTCATCGATCACGAGCACCGAGCAGGCACTGCGTCCGCGGGCGAGCAAGGCCGCGACCCGCCCAGGGTTCGCCGTCGACCAGTGGCGACTCGTGCCGGCGATCTCAAAGGCCCCCTGGGTGCCGCCCGCCGAGATCACCTCGTAATCGACCTTGAGACGCCCGGCAAGTGCCGCCGCAAAGGTGGTTTTGCCGATACCCGGGGCTCCGTGCAGGAGCAGCGGCGTCATACGGAAGTCCTCCGGCCGCCGGAGTCCCTGGAGGGCGAGCTCCGGCAACAAGACGTCGATCGCCGCCCCGAAGTTCGGGAAGGCCTGGCACAGGTCGCGCCCAAGGCGCTGCAAGGCCGCGCGCTGGATCTGAAGAACGGGCCGCAGGCCCCCGTCGCGAGCCACATCGCGCAGCACCCGCATGATGCGCGCCTGCTCCTCGCGTCGGCTCTTGGCCGTGGCTTCGGTCTCGCGTGCCACGGCTTTTGCACCAAAGATCGGAAGGTCCATCCGACGCCGCGGGCGCCGCAACGAAGCCGGCGCGATGTCGGCCGGCTCCATGACGGCGGTCTCCGCCTCGTCCTCGCGTCGCGTAATAGGCCGACCCGAGGCCGTCATTTCGGGGCACGGTGTGTCTAGTACGCGGACCAGTGAACCCGCCTGTCTGGAATAGTGCGAGCCCCATCGGCAACTCCGCGAATGGTGATGGCCGGGGCTACGCATTTCCGGGGGGCCCTTGCCGACGGGTGCCATAGGTACGGGGACACTGACCGGGTCATCGGTTTGCGACATGTAGCCCGTGACCGACAACGAATTTGCGAAGACGTTGGGGCTATCCGGGACTGATCAGACCTCGGCCTGGGGTTATGACCTTGCTGTGGGCAATGGGCCCAACAGCGGCAGCACCGGCCGTTATGGGGACGACCGGGACCCGCAATCGGCCAACAGCGCCCTCACGTTACCGCCCTACACGGCCCTCATCGGCGCCCGGGCGCCTGGAGGGAAGTTGGTCACCGTGCCCGGTGGTGGGGGTCCTATTGATGGGTGGAGAGCCGCTCTGGCTAGTCCGCGGGGCGCACGTGCTTCCAGGTGGCACACCCGGACCCGCAAGCGCTGGTACGGCATTGGGAGCAGGATCCGGCATTTCGGGCCCTTCAGAATGCGGCGCGCGCGGCCCGTCTGGCGCTGATACGTGGCGCTGATACCTGTCGTTGACACCGAACGTGGTGCGCTGATCGTAGGGATCGGCTAGGCGCTGGCGGGCCTCAGGGACGGCGAGCACGTCCGGGTAGTGCGCGATCCTTGCGACGACCCCAGTCCCGCCGCAGAGGCCCTGCGGATTCGCCTTCGCGTCTTTATCGTGGCAAGCGGGTACGTGACGGACGAAGCTGCGGGTCTCGTGCTGCTGGTAGCGTGTTCGTTGCGGGGGCAGGAGGATATTGACTACCGGGACGTGGCGGCGTGTGTTGGCTAGTCTCGGGTCGCGCCCTCCTTACGCCGCGTGCTCATGCACGCGCTTTGCGATCTCATCGCCAATCGTACGCTCGGCGACCCGCAGGTCGTACTCCACCTGCAAACCCATCCAGATTTGCGGCGAGACACTAAAATATTTGCCGAGGCGTAGGGCCGTATCGGCTGTGATCGCGCGTTTGCCGTTGACGATGGCGCTGATGCGGCCCGGCGGGACGATAATGTCACGGGCCAGCCGGTTGATGCTGATGTTCTGAGGCTTCATAAAGTCTTCGAGCAGGATTTCGCCCGGGTGAATCGGCTCAAGTCGCTTGCGTTTGGCGGTCATGCATCACCTCAATGATAATCCACGATTTCCACATCCCAGGCATCTCCGTCCTGCCAGCGAAAGCATATCCGCCACTGATCGTTGACGCGAATGCTGTGCTGCCCCTTACGGTCACCTTTCAAGGCCTCCAGCCGATTGCCCGGCGGGGCCTTCAGATCCTCAAGGCGCTGCGCCTGATGCAGGTACAGGAGCTTTCGCCGAGCCACCCGTTCGATGGCTCGGAATCGCGGGACGTCCTCGTCATTGAAGAGGGCCTCGGTCCAGGCATCGCGGAAGGAGCGGATCATCGTTCGCCAAGCATATTACGCACCGCGTCATAGGTCAACTCTCTCTCCGAGCGAGGGGCACCGATTATTGCGGGATGGAAGCGTGAGCGATCGGCAAAAGGCGTTCGACCATCAACTGGACCGCCTCCTGTGCTGGTAACGGTTGAGGGCGAGGCGGTATACGGGACGCACAGGGCCTGACGTCGGGCGCCAACCCAGACGCGCCTGACACTGAA
>DAHWGZ010000599.1 GCA_027335965.1 Acidiferrobacter sp. | reverse complement strand
TCGTCCGCGCGGATCGTGCATGCGCGCACCAGGGAGCCGTTGACCGTGACAAAACAGGTGTCGCAGGTCTTGATCGGCCCGAGGGCCGGGTTATAACAAAGGTGCGGGATATAGCAATCGGCGCGATTTAAGGCGTCGAGCAGGTTCTCGCCGACCGAACTCGCAATGTCCTTTTCATCGACATTTATGACACAAGGACGCAGATGGGGATCGGCGGACATGAGACCTCCTCACGGGGTTTGGGCGGGACGGACACGGGCCCGTCCCCTCGCATCGGTGCCACTCTAGTGGCGCGTGGCCCCGGTTGTTATCGGAAATAAGTGCGAGACAGGCCCTGCGGCCGATCTTCCGGGACGGGCTCGGCGGGCGCCCTGGGGATTGGCAGGAGCCGCGCACTATGGCAGAATCCGCGGATTCATCCGGGGGTTCCCATGTCCAAGGTATGCCAGGTCAGCGGCAAGCGGCCCATCAGCGGCAACAATGTGTCGCATGCCAACAACAAGACGCGTCGGCGGTTTCTAC
>DAHWGZ010000598.1 GCA_027335965.1 Acidiferrobacter sp. | reverse complement strand
GACCCTTCAGGGTACCGGCCGGAAGCAAAAACCGGGGGACGGGGAACCGGCCTTGCCTTTGCCGTCTACAGCCCTATTCTTGAAGCCGGGGGGATTAAACCACCGTCCGGCAGCCCGGAATTCGTGTGTGAGGACCCCGCCCAACCCTACTTCGTGGCCACTATTCGCCCCGAACCCGCATGAATAGGCCGATTCAAGGTCCTTTACGGCACACCTACGCTAAGCCGGGACTCATGAGCGGGGGCGGGCCCGAGCCGCTATCGCCGTCCCCTGCGGTAAGCCGTTAAAACAGCCCTTCGGGCCTGCGGCCGTCGCCGACTGCGCGGCGCCGCACCGAACTTTCAAGAACACTTGAGGCCATGAGACCTGCCCTTCGTGGACAAGCCCATAAGCCTTCGTTATTGTGGCGCGATGCTCGCCGATGCCATCGATCCCGCCGTCGTCCGCCGCGCCCTCGTCATAAAGCTCCGTCATCACGGCGACGTGCTGCTGACAGCGCCGGTGTTTCGCGTTTTGCGTGCCT
>DAHWGZ010000597.1 GCA_027335965.1 Acidiferrobacter sp. | reverse complement strand
TCCGATTCGACGAAGACGAGACCCAGGACCTGACGGCCCGCGATCTGGAGCTGGGAAATTCAGCACCCGACCAGCGAGCCACCGATGCGCTTCTTGCCGGTGAACTGCCTTTTGAATCGGCGCAGGGCGGGACGGAGGAGCGCGAGCTGGTGCTCGAGGCCGACACACCCACTGATGACGGCCAAGCCATTGATACTAAGCTTGATCTGGCGCGCGTCTACATCGATATGGGCGACAAGGACGGCGCGCGCGGGATACTCGAAGAGGTGTGCGCGGAAGGGAACTCCGCACAGCGCGCGCTCGCGGAACAACTGATGGGGTCGTTCGCCTAGCGCCTAGCCGCCTCTTGGAGCGCGCGCGCGTCGTTCGAGGGTCAGAAAGCGGAAGGCGTGGGAGTGGCGATCATCAGCGTAATGTGCCTCGTCGGCGATGGTCTCCCAGTCGGCGCGGTCAAACTGGGGGAAAAAGGCGTCGCCCGCCACATCGGCGTCGATCTCCGTTAGATAGAGGCGGTCGGCGCGGG
>DAHWGZ010000596.1 GCA_027335965.1 Acidiferrobacter sp. | reverse complement strand
CCGGTGTCGCCGGTGTCGCCATGTCGCCGGCCTCGAGAATACGATTCTCCACCACCCCGCTCGCCGTAGCGTAGAGGTGGGTATCGGCGAGCTCGCGGCGGGCGAGCGCCAGTGCCGCCCGATCCGCTTCAAGGGCCGCCCGCGCCTCGGCGATGTCCTCTTTGCGTGGCCCCTTGACGGCAAGCATCCAGTTTTGGCGGGCCGCCTCCAGGGTCGCGGCGGCGGCATCGGCGGCGCGCTGGGCATTGTCCATGATCTCGCGCGATACGTAGTGACCCTGGTAGAGGGCCGCCATGCGCTGCTCGTTGCGCACGGCGTTGCGCCAGTCGGCCCGCGCCCCCGCCACTTGCGCCGCCGCCGCGGCGATGGTCTCTGGACGAGTGCCGGCGAGCAGCTTCGCAAGGATCTGCTTTTGCTGCCCGACCCGACCCGCCGCCCGCTGCACGGCGTCGGCAAACCGGGCGCTGTCCATTTCCGCTATGAGCTCGCCTTTGTGCACGGCGGCCCCCTCCTGCACATCGAG
>DAHWGZ010000595.1 GCA_027335965.1 Acidiferrobacter sp. | reverse complement strand
GGGAACAGTACGCCCTCGGGGCCATGCACGCGGCCTACGACCGCGAGACCGACCCGGAGCAAATCGCGCGCGCCGGCCTCGAGGCCGCCGTGACCTTCGATACCGGCAGCGGGGCACCGGTGGAGGTGCGGCGCGTCACCCTGAAGGGCGCCGCCGCCTCCTGATCCCCTAAGCTCGGTGTAAAGGCCGATGGCGCGGATGTCGGTGCGGGGCAATATGGGCCCATGCCCGAGATGACCCTGGTACAGATCAACGACAGCCACGCCTATCTGTATGAGCACCCCGAGGCGTTCGCGAGCGCCGGCGGCACGGTGTACCGCAATGCCGGCGGCTACGCGCGTCTGGCTACGCTGCTTGCGACGTGGCGGCAGGGGGCGCCGGTCTTGTTTCTTGATTGGGGCGATACCCTGCACGGTACATGGCCGGTGGTGGCGACTCAGGGCGCGCTCCTGCCCCCGCTCTTGAATCGCCTCGGGATCGCCGCCATGACCGGCCACTGGGAGTTTGCCTATGGCCCGAGGGGG
>DAHWGZ010000594.1 GCA_027335965.1 Acidiferrobacter sp. | reverse complement strand
CGACCTTAAGCTTAATCCACGTCGCTTGAGGCCGGGCAGGTCAATACATCTACGATGTCCATGAGATCGCAGCCAAACACCAGGTCCACCCGAACCAGGTGACCCAATGGCGCCGGCAGCTGATCGACCAGGCGGCGAGCATTTTCGGCAAGCCCACGGGGACGACACCCACCAGCGATCGCGAGGCCTTGCTGGCCAAGATTGGAGAGCTTACGGTCCAGAACGATTTTTTCGTACGAGTGCTCGGCAAATGACCACGGCTGAGAGACTCCAACGGGTCGAGCGCGAGAATCCGGTGGTGCCGATCGCACGCCAATGCGCGTGGCTTGGCGTGCCCCGCTCGGGCGTGTATTACCAGGGGAGACCTGTGGTCTCCGAGGACGATCTGGCGCTCATGAAGCGGCTCGATGCCCTCCACCTCCAGCACCCCTTCCTGGGCTCGCGGCGCCTGCGCGACCGGCTGGAGCGCGACGGCGTGTTCGTAAACCGCAAGCGCATCCAGCGGCTCATGCAGGTCATGGGGA
>DAHWGZ010000593.1 GCA_027335965.1 Acidiferrobacter sp. | reverse complement strand
CGCGCCACTACCGCCGCACGGCTGTTCGACAGATTGTCCCATAAAACCACGTCATGACCGGCCTCCATGAGGCTTACGGTCGTATGTGAACCGATATAACCCGTACCCCCGGTCACCAGAACCTTCACGCCACCCCCCTCTTCTCTGAAAATCGCGTCCCGGGCATCGTAGGGGAGCGCGCCGCGTACGACAAGCCGACGCGATGCCCGAGTGCACCGACCTGACGCGGCGCCTGGACGTCCGTTGGCGCCAGACCATGGGCACGGCCCGTGCCCATGCCGGCACCCCCAGGGATAGCGGCGACCCCATGCGGATCACGCCCCGAAAACGGGCATACGCCTAGGCTAAATGCCCCACATGAGGGCAGATGGTCTGGGCACCCCGATAATTTTTCCCTGCAAACTCAACATAAGCCCCTCCTTTGAGGGGCGCGCGGGCCCACTCGACCGTGGGCACGGATCTTGCCTTGGTCCGGTCGCATTTCACAAATTGGGGGAATTATGCTGATACCTGCACCGAGCTGG
>DAHWGZ010000592.1 GCA_027335965.1 Acidiferrobacter sp. | reverse complement strand
AGAGCAGTCTATTGAGCATCTTATCAACGTCATAGAACCGCGAGTCTTTGGGGCAATAAATGAGGAGATCACGGATTGGATAGAAAAGAAGCGATGGGTTGGAGAGGCGACGTATAATGATCAACATATGGATATTTGGCTACGGCCGGTGACTTGGCGGACTTCGCCGGGAGAACCCGCAGAGCACGGCCCCGCATATTTTTATATCATGGGCTTGTCAGAAGAAGAGGACTGGAGTTGGGTGACCATACTGTGTGGTGCCAACAAAGATGAAATCGGATTTGTGACAGAGTTCGACTGGAGAGGCGCGGGCCTAGCCAAGAAGGACTGGAAAGCCCTTGCTCAGGAGCACCAGGCCAAAACGCCCCAGTTGCATCAAGCGGGTTTCCGGTTTGACGATAAGGAGGGTGTGTGGGCCCTCCCTGTTCGTGTGGATGCCGAGAAGCTGGCTCTATCCGACTTTCCCCACGGTATCGGCTTGATAATCAGGCAGGTCTGGTAGGTGTGGCGGTGTAAACGGGCCA
>DAHWGZ010000591.1 GCA_027335965.1 Acidiferrobacter sp. | reverse complement strand
TTTCTGCGGCGTACGGCGGCAGCGGCGATGCTCGCGCTGCCAATGGCCGCGACCGCCAAGAAATCCGCCCCGAAGGCCAGCAAGGCCAGCGTGCGCTATCAAGACCACCCCAAGGGCCGCGACGTATGCGGCCGCTGCCGTTTCTTTCTGCCGGCCGTCGGGCATTCGAACGGCTTGATGATGCAGGGCACCAAGGCCAACGGCACGCTTGCGATCGGCCACTGCACAAAGGTCGCGGGGCGCATAGCACCCATGGGGTATTGCATCCTGTATACGCCGCGCGTGCATAGCCAGTGACGTCCAGGCGCGGCCCTGTCCGGCATCCCGCGCCCTAGGCGGCCGGAGCGGCGCCCACAACCCATCGGTCCCGCGGCCGCCAGGGTGCGGCGGGCTCCGTGATCGCGCATGGCATCGCAGTCCCGGGTCTTAAGGCAAAGAGCGGTTTGGCCAATCGGAGCGGTTCCGGAACCCCCAAAAAAAAGAAGGCCCAAGGACCACCCTTGAGGCCTTCAATGAGGAGAAGAAAG
>DAHWGZ010000590.1 GCA_027335965.1 Acidiferrobacter sp. | reverse complement strand
GGTTAGGCCGGACGCGCTCGTCGCCATCCTCGGGGGCTGCGGTTTCGTGGGCCGCGCGCTGGTTCGCGACCTGCATCACCGCGGCTATCGGCTACGGCTCGTGACGCGTCGCCCCGATCGTCACCGCGATCTCGCGGTCCTTCCGCGCCTGGAGTTATGGGAAGGCGATGTCCATGACGAGCGCCTCCTGCGGCAAGTCGTGGCCGGCGCCGCGGCGCTCGTCAACCTGGTCGGCATCCTGGACGAACGGAGCCCGGGGGATTTCGTGCGGGTGCACGAGGAGCTGCCGGCGCGCGTGGCGCGTGCGGGCTGCGGGCTGCGGCTCGTGCAGGTGAGCGCCGCCGGCGCCGATGCCGCCTCCGATGGCCGCTATCTACGCAGCAAGGCGCGTGGCGAGCAGCGGCTGCGGGCCCTGGCACCGGCCGCCATCGTCGTGCGGCCGAGCGTCATTTACGGGGCGGGTGATCATTTCGTGGGCCGCTTCCAACGGCTCCTGCGCTGGGCACCGCTGGGACTTCCGGTACCGC
>DAHWGZ010000058.1 GCA_027335965.1 Acidiferrobacter sp. | reverse complement strand
CCCCCCGAGATCCTCACGATCAGCAAGCCCCACATCGGCACCTTCCGCCTGGTGGGGGTCGTCGAGCGCATGCGCGCGACCATCGAGCAGCTGGGCGGCGAGGTGCATTTCGAGAGTCGGGTGGTCGACATCGACCGCGCGGGCGGGGCCGTGCGCGGCCTCACGCTCGCCGACGGCCGCAGCCTCGAGGCCCGTCACGTCGTACTCGCCATAGGCCATAGCGCCCGCGACACCTTCGCCATGCTGCGCGACCGCGGGGTGTTCCTGGAACCCAAACCCTTTGCGATCGGCCTGCGCATCGAGCACCCGCAGTCACTGATCGATCGCTGCCGTTTCGGACGCCACGCCGGCCACCCTTTGCTCGGGGCCGCCGACTACAAGCTCACCCATCGCACCGCGAGCGGCCGCTCGGTCTACAGCTTCTGCATGTGTCCGGGCGGCACGGTCGTGGCCGCGGCCTCCGAACCGGGGCGGGTGGTCACCAACGGCATGAGCCAGTATTCGCGGAATGAGCGCAACGCCAATAGCGCGATCGTGGTGGGCGTGACGCCCGCTGACTTCCCCGGCGACGACGTGCTCGCCGGCGTGGCCTTCCAGCGCCATTGGGAAGAACAGGCATTCGTGCTCGGCGGAAAGAGCTATGAGGCCCCGGCCCAGCGCCTTGCGGACTTCCTCGCCGGACGGGCGAGCCAGGGGCCGGGCGATGTCAGCCCCTCCTATCAACCGGGAGTCCGCTTCGGCGACCTGAGCGAGGCCCTGCCCGCCTACGCCATCGACGCCCTGCGCGAGGCCTTGCCGGCATTCGCGCGCAAGATCACGGACTTCGCGCTCCCCGACGCGGTCTTGACGGGCGTCGAGACGCGCACATCCGCCCCGATCCGCATCACCCGCGACGACGATCATCAAAGCCGCAACACCCGCGGCCTCTACCCGACCGGCGAGGGCGCGGGCTACGCCGGCGGCATCCTGTCGGCGGCGGTCGACGGCATCAAGGCCGCCGAGGCCGTGGCCCGATCGGTGGCCGCGGGTCATGGCGCCGGCGGGCAGGGTTTCTAGCAGGATAAGGAAACACCGCAACCGCTCGACCATCGGGGTGATCAGGCAACGATGGCAAGGGGCGCGGATCGCCCAGGGCGGCCCTCAGGCCGTCAGATATTCCCGCACGAGCTCGCGCGCGCGATGGAGCCGGCCCTTCACGGCCATCGGGCTCATGCCAAGTCGCGCCGCCAGCGCCCGGATGGTGAGCCCCGCGAAGTCCCGCAAAAGAATCACCTCGCGATAATGGGCGGGCAGCGATTCGAGGGCATGCACCAGATCGACGCGCAAGGCCTCGTCGGGGCGCGTCGCCAGCCGCTCCTCCATGCGCGCCTCGTCCCAGGCGTCGAGCCCGAATACCCGCCGCTCCAGGCGCCGGCATTCACGCCGCACGATGGTAAAAAGCCACCCCGGAAAGGCCGCCAGCGCGCGGAGCGAGCGTAGGCGGCGGGAAAGGATCAGGAGCGCCTCCTGCACCGCATCGTCGACATCGCTGATCAGGCAATGGCGGTAGGCGTAACGCCGCACGTCCGGATGGCAGGCGCGCAGCAGATGAGCGAGCGCCGCCGCGTCACCCTCCTGCGCGGCCGCGATCACCGGCGCCAGTGTCCGCGTATCGATCATGGCCCCGTCGGCCCCGATTCACGGGGGCGCGCGGCTTTAAGCCTACGGCCGGCCAGGGCACAGGCCGGACAGAATCCCCACAATCCGCTCAGCGCAAGCCCCATCGCCCCCACCAGGATGCCCACACCCCAAAGCCCGCCGACCTCCGCAAGCCCATAACCAGCCAGCGCGACGCCCACACCCAGACGGACGATGCGCTCCCATGCCGGCACATTCTTGACATAAATCATCTTCGCTCCTCCGACGTCCCCGACGGGACCTATCGGCAGCCAAGAGGCGACTGGAAGCGCTTCGGATGCGCGCCCCGAAACGGTGACCATCCCGAAGGCCCCCCACCCGTCTGGCCGCCACCGCCCCGCATGCGCCTGTTGGCGTGCACCCCTTGTTGGGGCGGTGCCTGGTTCGCCTGTGGCGCGGTGTGGCGGTCATGTCGGGGAAGCGGCCGGGGACCCGTACGCCGATCCCGTTCCCGAATGATCAAGCATCCGGGTGAGCCCTATAAAGGCATCCGGAAGGTGAGCCGGCGACCGCCATGGCCATCGGGGGCGCCCATATTCTGGACGAGGCCGCCGAGACGCAATCCACGGCCGCGCACGTCCCCGGTGAAGGAAAGATCGCCGGCCGCGAGGCGATAGCGGCCGCGCCCGGTCACGCGTAGCGGACCTGTCAGGGTGTGGACGCGATAAGACAGCGCCTGGCCTGTCAGCACGAAATGCGCCGCATAGCTCCCCAAGGGGTTCACCGGGGCGCTCACGAGCGCCGCCTGCTCCCAGGTCAAGGTCCCCTGGCCCGACGGATGCGGCCCCCAGACGAGCCGGCGGGCGTGAAGCGTAAGATCGCCACCCGGCCCGAAGTCTTGCGCGGCCGGGATGAGCGCGGCCAGCGTCCCGGCGGGCGCGGTGACGGCAAGATCCGAGAACACGCGGACCTTTCGTCCGGCGGCGACGCGCATGCGCCCATGCACGGCGCCGGCAAAATGCAGATCATAGCCGGCGCGGCCTTCGATCAGGGTGAGCGGCGTGAACCGAAAGCGGACACGGCTCAAGGGATCGGCCCCGCTGCTCGTGGACACGAACAACGCCAGGCGCCCATCCCATATCGTGCCGCGGATGTCGGCGACGCGCAGGGACGCCGGCAGGACGCCGACGAGATCCGGCACCACCACGCGCGCCGGCGCCGTCACCAGCATAAAGACCCCATAGGCCCCGAGCGCCAACAGTCCATAGAGAACCTTGCGTTTCATCCGTGCGCGGCCAGGGTCACCGACCCGCTCACAAGCCCCACGCCGGAGGGCGCGAGCTCGACGCGCGCGGCCTCGACCCCGCGCGCACCGAGATCCGCGAGAAAGCGCACCAGGGCATTGAACGGGACCTTGGTGAACACCGCCTCGGCCTTATGCGCGCCCCGCGGCGACAACTCGCCGAGCGCGCCGCCTATGGCCGCCACCTGCGCGCGCCGTTCGATAAGACTCAAAAGCCCCGTGCCGGCGGGCGCATGCCCGACATGCGCACGCAACGAACGCGCCATGGAGGACTCCCGGCGCATGACCGCGAGCGCCGCCCGTTGCCGGGGCAACACATGCTGCCAGTGGGAGACGCGCGAGGCCAAAGGCTGCCAGATGAGGGCGTAGAAGAGGAGCGGCGCGGCCATAAGGGCGCCAAGGAGCATCAAGCGGCGCTCCTTTTCACTGCGCGCAAGCCACAGCGACTGCGCGCGAGATACCGCCGACGTAACGGCCTTCATGGGGATCTCCTTGTGATCGTGAGCAGCGCCTGGACGCCGCCCTGGTGGCTCATGGCGTGCGTCACGCGCACGGCGAGACCTGCATGCGCGAGATTGCGCTTCAAGGCGGTGAGGGCGCCGAAATTGGCGAGGCGCAGCGCGCAACGGACCTGCCCGTGGCGATATTCAAGACGCGCAAGATCGCCATGCGCGAGCCCCGCGAGCACCGGACTCGCGGCGGTCAGAACGGCGAGAAAGCCCTGCGAGGCGCCGCCCGCGCGCGCGGCCAGCCGCGCCACGCCCTGACGCATCTGCCGCGCCGGATCAAGCACCGGGGCATTGGGGAAGCTTGCGCTAAAAAGCGATGTCATCTGCGCATGGACGCGCGCCTCCTCGTGCGACAACTTGACCCAATCGAACAGGGTACGGGCGAATCCCAGCGCGCCTATCAAAAATAGCGCCATGAGGGCCGGCCGCAACGCACGCAGCGCGGCAAGGCCGCCCGCGCCCACCGCGCCGCCGGTCTCCCCGAGGCGAAAGGGGGGCGTCTCGCCCGCGGCGATGGGTCGTGGGTCCGCGACGACCGGGACATCGAGCTCCGTGGCGATGAATACCCGCAAGGCCTCGTCGCCCCCGAACAATACGATCGCATCGGGCACGGTCTCGGTCTTCACGGCCTCCTCCATGGCCTGACGGAGGGCCGCGGGAACCCGGGTCAGGGGGCTTGCCGCCCCAAAGCCGCTATAAGGTCCGGTGCGCACCACCCATTGGTTGTCGCTGAAATGACACGACCAGCTGCCCGCGCGATAGGGCAGCGCCAGGGTCACCGGGCAAAAGGTCGCGCCAAGCCGTGCCTCGTCGATGGCCTTGCGCCATGCCGTCAGCCGCTCCCTGGCGGTCACCGCCACGAAGATCCCGGCGTCGGTCTCGCGGTGGGAAAACGCCAAAGACTCGGGATCCGCGAGCAACTGTTCCTCGAGGAGATAGGGCAAGGCCTGCGCCAGGCGTCCACGCCCTCGTCCCGGCCACTGCGCGACCGTCAGCAGGGTCTCGACGGCCGGCGTCCAGACGCGGATCGTGGCCCGGTGGGCCGCCTCCGGGAGTTCGCTTAAGGGTCCGCGGCCGGTCTCGCCATCCGGACCGCGCCACTCGACGGCCGGATCCTCGGGATAGGCCGGCGTCAGAAACACGTCCCATGGCTGCGCCCCCGGGGCGCGCAGCCACGCCTGCGCCTGTTCGCGCCATGTCCCGAGCCTTGGGCCCGAACCGGCCAAGCGGCCGATGCCGACGCGCCTAAGGGCCCTCAGGTGTGTGTATGCGTGATTCGACGATGCTCCCATAACGCCTCCTGCCACAAGATAACGGTCGTCTGGCCGCGCACCGCGCGGTATAAGAGCGCCCGTCGGCGCATGACGAGGCCGCCGAAGCGGGCGCTCACATGCGCCAAAAAATAACTCGTCTGCACAGCCGTCTGATAGCTCGGCTGCACGCCCTGGGGAAGGGCCTGCTGGAATGCGGTTGTGCTGGCAAACGGCGTGCGCAGCGCCTCATCACCCAGGATCTGGGCCTGCTTTATGGTGAGGCCCGGGCACAGGGCCGCCAGCACCAGGGCCGGCGCGGTATCGACATTGACCGGCGTCGCGAGCGGCAAGGCCGTGATATAAGGCCGCAGCTTGTGCACGATCTTGGCGCTGAAACCCTTCACGAGACGCAACTCGCTCACCCCGTTCAGGGGCTGACGGCCGGCCCGGTACGGCGTGCGGCGGCCCAGATATACGGAGTCGAAGCCAGCGCCCGGCGAACCCGGCGGGATCTCCCATGCCACCACCGCCTGCGCGAGCTGCGGGTTCAGGCCAACCAACTGCAAGAGCCGCGTGAACACCGCGAGCGCGGTCGGCACCTCCTTGCCCGCCACCACGAGATCATTCAGGTTGAAGCGTCCCTCCGGGTCCAGGAGCTGCGCATGCACCGTGCCACCAGCCACCGGGAATCGCGGCAGCGGCTGGGCCCACCGCTCGGTCAGGTCATCGATCTGATCATGGCGCCCTTCGAGGGTCGCCTCCACGGCGGCGAGCCGGAACGCCCCATCCATGGCCGCATGCGCCTGCGACGACGCGCGGACGTTGGCGCTTTCCTTGAACCACACCGACTCGCCGCGCATGAGGGCCGCGGCGATGATGGCCGTCAGCGCCACCACCAGCAGCGCCACGATGAGCGCGAGGCCGCGTTCCCTTCTCATCGGCCGACCGCGAACAGCCAGCGAATGTGCCGCCCATCCTTCAGGGTCAGGTTCACCTTCACCGCCGCCGGATCCGCGGCCGGCTGTCCGGCGAGCGGCCAGGTGCGCACGTATAGGCCGTTCGTGGCCAAAAGCCGCACGTGAAAGCTCCGCACGCCGCGCATCAAAACCTCCTTGGCCCGGCGCTCGCCCGGGGCACGATCCAGGACCGCCCACCGCCGCCATATCAACTGCCCATGCATGACCGTGTAATCGACGCGCCGCAGGTCGCTTGCCGGACCCGAACGAAACGGCGGCGTGCCGCCCGTCGTGAAATTGAGCCGCACCCCGCGGCCCATGCGGCGCACAACGAACGCCGGCACCAATGTCCCCGCGCCGTCACGCACCGGCCGCCCACGCGCCTGGGCCAGGTCATTGGCCAGCCGGTAATAGGCAAGCCCGCGCGCCTGCCAGCGCACGCGCACGCTCTTTAGCTGCGCGCGGATCGCCATCGCGCGATCAAGACCGGTGTAGGCGATCGCCCCGACGACGGCGAAGATCGCGATCGCCACCAGCATCTCGAGCAAGGTGAATCCGCGGTTTCGTGTCATGGCTTGCGCACGAAACCAACCAGCCGCATCAAGACCTGCGACCGCCGCGCGCGGCGGACCGTGATCCTTACCCGCCGGATCTCCGGCAATGGGGTCGTCACGACCTTCGTCACCACCCGAAACCGCCGGCCATCCTCGCGCGCGCGCGTATGGCGCCGCCCGAGCGGTGGCCAATGAACGATGGCCTCCACGCGCGTCAACCGGTTCTCGGCCACCCACAGCGCCAACGTGCGGTCCCGCAGCGCGCCAGCGGTCGTGATCGCGCCCGTCACGTTGCGCATGACCGCCGCCAGCGCGATCGCCAGGATGAAAAGCGCGACCAGCACCTCGAGCAGCGTGAACCCCGCACACCTAGCTCCGCGCCAGGCCTTTGATATGCCCATTATCATTGCCCGACACAAGAAAACGTCCATGACGCGTCACGATCTCGCAATGAAACGCGCGCCCAAGACCGCTTGGCGTGAACACCACGGCGCGCCTTTTCCCAAGACCCTTGATCGTCGCGCCCGTCGGCAGGCGCCGCGCCCGAAACAGCGCGCCCTTGATGGCCGCGAAGCGCCCATGGCCGTTCAGCCTTTGAAAGTCGTACCCGTGGGTCGTGAGGTCCACCCGATACGGCCGCCCGGTCACGATCGCCTGCGTGCGCGCCGCCTGGAGGAGCGCCACGAGACGCGAACCCTCGTGACGCGCGGACACCCCGACATCGCGACCCAGGCGCGGCGCGATCACCCCTATCATGATGCCGATCAAGACCAGGATGATCAGGACCTCGAACAGCGTGAATCCGCGGCCGCCCGCTAGAGTTGCCATGACCCGATGACGTCCTTCATGCCATGACCCTTGCCATGCGGCCCGTAGCTGAAGACATCCACGCGCCCATGAATTCCGGGATTCAGATACTGGTAGGGCCGCCCCCAGGGGTCGACGGGCAGGCGCGGGAGATAGCCGCCGGTCCGCCAGTCGGACGCCGCCGGGCCCGAGCTCGGCTTCTGCACCAGGGCCTTCAGGCCTTGCTGCTGGGTCGGATATTGGCCGTTGTCGAGACGATAGAGCTTCAGGGCGCTCACGATCGAGCGGATATCGTTCTTGGCCGCCACGATACGCGCCTGATTGGGGCGATTCATGATCTTGGGGACGATCACCGCCGCCAGGATCCCTATGATCACCATGACGACCATGACCTCGATGAGGGTAAAACCGCGCGACCGCAGACTCTTTTGCATAAGGTTCACTTGATAAGTTGGTTCATGTCGAATATCGGCAGAAGGATGGCCAACACGATGAACAGCACCATTCCTCCCATGACCAGGATCAATACCGGCTCGATGAGGCTCGTAAGGGCCGTCACGAAGCTCTCCAGTTCACGCGTCTGCGCCTCGGCGGCGCGCGATAGCATGGTGTCCAAAGACCCGCTCGCCTCGCCGCTGCTGACCAGATGAATCACGAGCGGCGGGAACAGCTTGGCCCGCCCCAGGGAGCGGCCGAGCGAGCCGCCCTCGCGCACCTGGCGCTTGGCCTCCTCGACTGCCATCTGCATCGGCAGATTGGTCACCACATGCAAGGCGGTATCGAGCGCCGCCAAAAGCGGAATCCCGGAACTCGTCAGGATCCCGAGCGTGCTGGCAAGCCGCGCGGCATTCAGGCTGCGGATGAGCCGTCCAAGCAGCGGCACGCGCAGTAAAAACCTCTGCCATGCGACCCGCCGCTTGCGCTCACGCAGCAACCATTGGCCGACAAGCACGAGGCCGAGCCCGCCCACTGGCCACAACACGCCGCCCTTCTTGGCGATATGGCTGATGGCGATCAAGGTCCGCGTGGCCCAGGGAAGCGGCGCGCCGCTATCGACGAACACCTGGGCGATCTGCGGCACGACGTACACGAGCAGGCCCCCGACGATCGCCACGGCGACGATGCTGACAAGCGCCGGATAGAGAAATGCCACCCACACCTTCTGCGTCAATGCCTGGCGCTGCTCAGTGTAATCGGCCAACCGCTCCAGGATAACCGGGAGTTTACCGGACTGTTCGCCGGCCTCCACGAGGTGCCTGTAGAGGGGCGGAAAGGATCCCGGAAAATCACCAAGGGCCTGCGCCAGGGGCTGTCCCTCGCGCACCTTGGTGCGTACCGCAGCCAGGATCTTGCGGGCGCGCGCCGACTCGCTTTGTTCGGTCAGGGCGTGCAGGCTCTCCTCGATCGGCAGGCCCGCGCGCACCAAAGTCGCGAACTGGCGCGTGATGAGCGCAAGCTCCGCGGCCTTGAGGCCCGCCTGCCAGCGGAACGCCCGCCGCTCGCTACGCTCCTTGCCGATCGGCGCGACCTTGACAGGTATGAAACCCTTTTCGCGCAAAAGGCCGCGGACGCGCCGCTCGGCATCGCCCTCCATGACCCCTTTGACAGCGCGTCCATCGCTGTCTAGTGCCTCATATTCGAATGCCGCCATAGTCAGTCACGGGAGACCCGCATAACCTCTTCGGTGGTGGTGCGCCCTTCGGCCACGACCCGCAGGCCGTCCTGATGGAGGGTCCGCAGGCCGCGCGACAGCGCCGCCTCGCGCAGTCGCGCCTCGGCGGCCCGGTCATGAATCAGGGTCTTCAAGGAATCGTCGACGGTCAGCAGCTCGTAGAGCCCGGTACGCCCCTGAAATCCCGTCGAGCCGCATGCCGGGCAGTTCTTGCCCGCGGTCTGCGCCTGCCCATGGCAGACCCCGCACAAGGTCCGCACGAGGCGCTGCGCCAGGACCCCGAGGAGGGTCGATGCCACGAGAAACGGCTCTATGCCCATATCGACCAGGCGCGTGACGGCCCCCACCGCATCATTGGTGTGCAAGGTCGCAAGCACCAGGTGACCGGTCAGGCTCGCCTGCACGGCGATCTGGGCGGTCTCAAGGTCGCGGATCTCGCCGATCATGACGATGTCCGGGTCTTGTCTCAGAATCGAGCGCAGCGCCCGGGCAAAGGTCAGGTCGATCTTGGGGTTCACCTGGATCTGGCCCACGCCATCGAGTTCGTATTCGACCGGATCTTCGACGGTCATGATGTTCGATGTGCGCGTATTGAGCTCGCCCAGCGCCGAATAGAGCGTGGTGGTCTTGCCCGAACCAGTCGGACCGGTCACGAGAAAGATTCCATGCGGCTCATTGATGAGCTCGCGCAAGGTTGCGAGTGTATCGTCCGGCATCCCCAGGGCCCCCAGGTCCAGACGGCCCGCCTGCTTATCCAAAAGCCGCATGACCACGCGCTCGCCATGCGCGGTCGGAACGGTGGAGACACGTACGTCGATCGGCCGGCCGGCCAGGCGCAGGGTGATGCGGCCATCCTGGGGCAGGCGCTTCTC
>DAHWGZ010000589.1 GCA_027335965.1 Acidiferrobacter sp. | reverse complement strand
GGCGGGACGCGAGCCGACCGATCTCGGGCAACAATTTAAGACTCTGTATGAGGTAATGCATTTAAAACAAGACCGGGACATTAAAGAAGGATCCCATGACCCAAAGTTCGTATCAGATGCGCACGCTGCTTGACAAGCTTGATCAGCTGCCCCCCGAGCGGGTGGCAGAGGTCGAAGACTTTGTGGACTTTCTGCGGCACAAAGACCAGGATCGATGCCTGACGCAGGCGGCGACCAAAGTAGCTGAGCCGAGTTTCCAGAAGATATGGGACAACCCGGATGACGCGGTCTATGACACGCTTTGAGTTTGGGGACGTGCTCTTAGTACCGTTTCCATTTACCGATCAATCCGCCACAAAGAAACGCCCCGCCGTCGTTATCAGCTCCGAGCCCTACAACACGGAACGACCGGACCTTATTATCATGGCAATAACAAGCCAGCTTCGATTAACCTAAAAACGGCAGTTGACCGCTCCCATCCCCCTCTATCCGGGCGCCAATAAGGCGGCCGGATAGGTTCGTCCTTGG
>DAHWGZ010000588.1 GCA_027335965.1 Acidiferrobacter sp. | reverse complement strand
ATCGACAGCGCCGGCACTTTCGCGGTGGATGGCGCGGTGGTGGCGGGTACCGAGCGATCCCTGATGCGCGCGCTGGCCGCCCACGCGCATGGCCCGAACACGCCCGTCATTTTGTATGCGGACCGTAACGCGCCTTACCGCGCCATCGTGCATGCCCTGGACGCGGCCCGGCGGCTTGGTCTCGGCCGGATCGTTTTTGCGACCAAGGTGCGCAAGACATCGTGACGGAATCCGAGGGAGGTCTCTACCGAAGGCTACTGCGCTATACATGGCCCTATCGCCGAAGTTTTCTGCTGGCGGTGGTCGGAATGATGGTCGGGTCGGCCACCGAGCCGGTGTTTGCCGCGCTCATGCGTCCGCTCTTGAATGGTGGCTTCGTGCATAGGAATCCGGTGAGCATGCGCCTTATGCCAATCGCCGTCGTGGGCCTGTTCCTGGTGCGCGGGGTGGCATCGTTTGCCTCCAATTACCTGATGAACTGGGTCGGGCGGCGGGTGGTCTTCGATATCCGCGGCCAGATGTTCTCGCA
>DAHWGZ010000587.1 GCA_027335965.1 Acidiferrobacter sp. | reverse complement strand
ATGATGGACGAAGGAGTCGAGACATGAAGGACAACACAGTCAGGAAGGTTGACGATGCCGACGCGGCGCTTGTATGCGACCTCAGTCGACGGCCGTCACCGGCGCCCGGCTTCCGGCGCAAGCGCGCCTTCGATGCCGCGCGCGCGGCCGCGGACCCGCTGGAGGCCTTGGAGAGCGAGGCCATCCATATCCTGCGTGAGGTAGCAGGCGAGTTCACAAATCCGGTGCTGCTGTTTTCGGGGGGCAAGGACTCGATCGTCCTGGCGCGGCTTGCCGAGAAGGCGTTCCGTCCCGGGCGCTTCCCGTTTCCGTTGCTGCATATCGACACCGGCCACAATTTCCCGGAGGTCATCGCGTTTCGTGATCGTTATGTCGCCGGGATCGGCGAACGCCTGCTCGTGCGCTCCGTCGAGGACTCGATCCGCGCGGGGCGGGTGGTGGCCAAGGATCCGACCGCAAGCCGCAATGCCTTTCAGTCGGTGACCCTGCTCGATGCCATCTCCGAGCTCGGTATCGACGCCTGCATCGG
>DAHWGZ010000586.1 GCA_027335965.1 Acidiferrobacter sp. | reverse complement strand
GCCAAGAATCATCTGGTGTTCCAGGGGCGGCGGCCGCCGTCTTCCGACCTCGAGGCTGACGAAATGGAGTTGGCCGAGGAAGGTTCGAGTCTGCGCGAGATTGCGACGCCCGAACACAGCGTATTGACCGATGAGATCGCACGCACCGTGACGCGGGTGCTGGAGGCCTTGCCGGAGGATTTGCGGACGGCCATTACCCTGCGCGAGATAGAAGGGTTAAGCTACGAAGAGATCGCCGCGATCATGGAATGCCCCATCGGCACCGTCCGGTCACGGATCTTCCGGGCGCGCGAGGCGATAGACAAGGAATTGAAGCCGTTGCTTGAGCTGTGATGGGTCTTCGTGGGCGGAGAGGGTGTATGAAAGAGACACTGTCGGCGTTGATGGATGCGGAACTCGGGGCGAAGGAGCGCGGAAAGCTGCTTGATCTGGTGGTGGAGGACGGCGAGCTGCAGGCGCTCTGGGGCCGCTATCACATGACCCGCGCGATCCTGCGCGGCGAGTGGGACGGCAAGCCGCTCGTAGACCT
>DAHWGZ010000585.1 GCA_027335965.1 Acidiferrobacter sp. | reverse complement strand
GCGATTACGCCATAAACGATGACGCGCCCATATTTACGCCAAAATTCCTTGATATCTCCCAACTCATCGTGCGCCCAGTCATTCGCCATCGATCTTTGCTTTCGCCCCCACAATCTGTGAAATCCGTGCCACGGCCTCGGCCCACGTCACGATACCCTCGCCCTTCGCGGCCCCCGCCTGGACGATGGCCACCCGCGCCTCGTCTTGCGCCTCCACGATCACGCGCGCCCCGCAGTCACGGGCCCGCTTCATCTGGCTCTTGGCGCTGGCCCCGGCAAGATGGGTCTCTACGGTCAGGCCCGCATCACGCAGACCCTCGGCCAGCACCAGGGCCCGCAGCTGGCAAGACACGTTCGTCATGATGAACACATCGAGCACAGGCGGCGCCGGCAGGCGCGTGACGAGGGCCACCAAGCGCTCCATGCCGATCGCAAAGCCGACCGCCGACGTGGGGGCCCCGCCGAGCTCCGACACCAGTCCGTCGTAGCGGCCGCCGGCGATCACCGTCGCCTGCGCCAACGTCTCGTGCG
>DAHWGZ010000584.1 GCA_027335965.1 Acidiferrobacter sp. | reverse complement strand
AGTTGCGGGTCGGTGCTCGCGAAGGGTGCGAGCGACCCCGCCCAGAATCCGGCGATGCATGCGAGTAGCGCCAGTGCCAGGCGGTAGGTGTTGAAATAGCTCAACAACAGCCAATTCTGCTCGCGCACGAGTAACGGCGTCTCGGCGCCGTCCGTGGCCAGATCCAGGGTATGATGGGCGGTACTCATACGCCTTGAATTAGCACAGTTTCACCGTTAAGGCAAAGGCTCAGCCGTGGTGCGCGGCGTCGCGGTGCTCCGGGCAGCAAAACAGTGCGTCATGGGCCCCGGGGACGGCCTCGGAGCGCGGGACATAAAGACCGCAGTGGGCGCAGGCCACCATGTCGCCGGCGGTGCGTACGCGGCGGCGTAGCGGCGTGGGCCGTGGTGGTGGGGTACGAAAGGGGCGTTGCGGACGCAGGACGCGGCGGATGAACCACCAGGCGGCCCATAGGACAAGAAGATCGACCAGGAGCTTCACGAAGGCGATGCTCTCTAAATTGGTCGGGGTGAGAGGATTCGAACCTCCGG
>DAHWGZ010000583.1 GCA_027335965.1 Acidiferrobacter sp. | reverse complement strand
CGGCTGGTGTCGCGGCGGCCCTGGGCGCGGGGCTGTGGGGTTACGCCCTGTGGTTGGTGTGAATGCGGCCGTCGGTGGGCAGCGCGCATGGGGCCAGGAGCGATGCCTATGTGTGGGTACGCGAGGCACCGCAAGCTCCGGCGCGCCTATCTCCATACGCCGGGGTGGGTGATGCCCGCCTTTGTGGCCGGTCGCCACCGGCCTGTCGGGGATGCCGGCGCCACTGACGGCTAACGGCGCGTCGCAGGCTGTCGGAGGCTGACGAGGATATTCGAAGAACATCCCGAATAGACCTTGCGAACGGTGTGATGGCCTAGCCTACAAAGGGAGGTGACCCCCAATGCCACCTCCAGTGAGCGTTTTCCGGTTTTCTTCTGGATGCATTCGCTGCGCGCCAGGGAGATGGTATGAACACCTCCCTTTCTGATGCCAGGGAGGCCGGGGCTGCATGATAAGGGCCCTCGCTATTCCGAGCGGCATCAATGTGCCAAAGTGGTATGCGCGTTTCCACCACAGGAAAGGAGGGCCCCGA
>DAHWGZ010000582.1 GCA_027335965.1 Acidiferrobacter sp. | reverse complement strand
CAAGGCGTATGTCCTGAACCTCGTGATCGCCCAAATGATCTCTTTAAAGCGCGCCCAGTACGCGATCCAAAGCCTGATCGGCCTTATGCTCTCCGAGGCCACGATCTTGAAGTATGTGATGCAGCTCCATCAGGCGCTCGCGCGCTGGGAGCACACGGCGATCGAGCGGCTCCTGACGCTGCCCGCGATGCACGTCGACGAGACCTCGTTACGGGTCGACAAACACAATCATTGGATCCACGTCTGCTCGGGGGGCGACATCACGCTGAAATTCGTGCATGAGAAACGCGGGCTGGAGGCGACATTGTCGGCCGCATGGCTGATGACCGCCATCGGCATCATCCCGCGCTATGGCGGGGTCCTCATCCACGACTGCTGGGCGTCCTATCTGTCCTACGCGCACTGTGGCCATGGGCTCTGCGGGGCGCATCTCTTGCGCGAACTGGCCTTCATCCATGAGGCGAACGGCTATGCCTGGGCCAAGAACATGAGGCGGCTCCTGCGGCAGACCTGCCACCGTGTCTCTAAGCGC
>DAHWGZ010000581.1 GCA_027335965.1 Acidiferrobacter sp. | reverse complement strand
GACCGGTTCCTCGGCTGGTCGCCTGCGGTGCGCCGCCAGAACATTGCGGGCATCGCCTATAACACGCGCTTTCTGACCCTGCCGTGGGTCCAGGTCCCCCACTTGGCCTCGCACGTCCTTTCCCGTATGACCCGGGCACTCCCCCAGGCCTGGCAGGAGGCCTATGGCCACCCGGTATATTGGGCCGAGACCTTCGTCGAGAAGCCGCGATTTACCGGCACCTGCTACCTAGCCGCCGACTGGCAGTATCTCGGGGACACCCAGGGTCGCGGCAAACTCGACACACCCATCGCCACAACCAGCCCATCAAAAGCATCTGGATCTACCCGCTCACCCGCGACTTCCGTCAACAGCTCTGCAAGGATTCGCCTCTCATGGCGTCGAGTGTGTTATCACGGCGCTCTGGCGTTCAAAAGATCTGTGTAACAGATAGCTCTGGCCTGGGTCGCTGGTCAGAAACACGAAACGCCCCGCCAGATCGTCCACTTGTAGGTCGGGCGTATGACGTGCGTCCAGAGGGTTGATAACGAAGT
>DAHWGZ010000580.1 GCA_027335965.1 Acidiferrobacter sp. | reverse complement strand
CCATCGCCGCACCATACCCTAGAACGCCCCGGGCAGGGAACCCGGGGCGCTTATGGTTCAGTGGGGATAATAGGGCTTGGCGTGGGCGTTGGCTACGGCCTGGCGCTCGGCCGTCTGGCACTGCAGGATGACCATGTTCGCGGCCTTGATCGCCGCGCCGTAGTGACCCTTGGCATCGGCCGTGCGCGCCACGGCGAGCAGGTGCGGGGTGGCGAGCCATAGCGCGCCGTGGGCGCGGGCGTCCTTGACCGCGATATCGGCCTGCTTCAGGCGTGCGCCGGCGACCGCGCTTTGCGGGGCGTGGTGGGTGGTTATGTGCGCGCAGCCCGCCAGTACCAGCGCGCATGCGGCCGCAAGGGCGATTTTTCTCATTTGCTTGCTCCTCCTGATCGGTATGGGGTTAGTGTATAGACGTTCGCGGTCGAAAAACAAAGCCAGGCGCGCCCGCCAGGGGCCGGTCCGCGGGGCGTTTACGGCCGCGCGGGCTTTCCGTATAATGCCGCATGCGTATCGTTCAAGAAGCCCTGACATTCGAC
>DAHWGZ010000057.1 GCA_027335965.1 Acidiferrobacter sp. | reverse complement strand
TCTACCGCTACCAAGAGCCGCTCGCCGCCTCGTTTCTGTTCGCGGTGCTCGCGATCGTCGCCTACAAGGTCTGACCCATGCCAACTTTCGCC
Organism: Acidiferrobacter sp.; assembly: GCA_027335965.1. Next base: position 9,457 of record DAHWGZ010000057.1, on the reverse strand, counting down.
ATAGGACCGCTCGCCGCCTCGCTCTTTACCGTGCTCGCCATCGTGAGCCTGTTTCTGTCCTTCGTCATGCTCGGCTCCCATTGGCTGAAGAACCACATCTATGCCTTCGCGCTCGAATCCTGGACGATTGCCGCCTTGTCCGCGGCGGTCGCCTACTTCGGCCATTATCAGGAGCTTTACATCATCGCCGCCCTGACCGCGCTGTTTCGCGGAAGCCTGCTCCCTTACCTGCTATTGCGTCTTATGACGAGCCTGCACCTGGAGCGTGAATTCACGGCCCTCCTGCGCCCCTCGTCGAGCCTCGTTCTCGGCACCGTGCTCGTGATCGCGGCCTTTCTGGTGGCGCGTCACCTGGGTACGCGCATCACCTCGGACGACCGCATCGTCCTGTTGGCCCTGACCTGCATGCTGAGCCTGAAGCTGATCGGCTTTCTCATGATGATCCTGCGCTCGGAGGCGATAAGCCACATCCTCGGGCTGCTGGTTATCGAAAACGGCATATTCCTGGGCTCACAGATCCTGGTCCCGGGTATGCCGCTTTTGCTCGAGCTCGTGATCCTTTTTGATCTTCTTATTATCGTCCTGACATTCGGCATTCTCATGCGGTATCTGCAGTTGCATGCCGGGACCACGAGCAGCCGCGGCCTGCAAAGGTTGGTGGGTTGATGGCAGACCTCATCCTTGGTCTATGGCTTGCCCCCACGCTTGCCATCATCCTCATATTGGCCATCCGTCGGGCGCGGGCCGCGGAATTCCTGAATCTTGCCGCCGCCATCGTCACGCTCTGCGCAAGCGCGGCCTTGCTCGCGCGCGCGCCGGCGCGCCCAGTCATTCTCGGCGATGGCTTTCTGCTGTCGAGCCCCCTGGGACTATGGGTGGTTTTATGCGTGGCGCTCGTCTATGCGCTGGCGTCGATATATGCCATAGGCTATATGCGCCTGCTGACCGAAGAGGCCTCGCGCCTGCCGCGGTTCTATGCGCTCTTTGCCGGATTCGCGCTGACCATGCTCGTCGCGCCATTCATGAACAATCCCGGTATCTACTGGATCGTCATTGACCTCACCACCATCGTGAGCGCCTTCCTGGTCGGCTTCGAACGCGAGGCCGAAAGCGCCGAGGCCGCCTGGAAGTACATCATCATCGTTTCGGCCGGGCTCTCGCTCGCGCTTTTGGGGATCATTCTCTTCTACTGGGCCGGCACCTTCTCGTTTGGTCCGGTCTATGCCATGACATGGCATCGCCTGCGCCTCATGGCGCCGCACGCGCCGCACTCCCTGCTGCTACTCGCCTTCCTCCTGACACTTATAGGCTTTGGTACCAAGGTCGGTCTCGCCCCCATGCACACCTGGCTTCCGGATGCCCATAGCGAAGGCCCGGCCCCGGTCTCGGCTTTGCTCTCGGGCGCACTGCTCAATACCGCCATGCTCGGCGTGGTGCGGTTTCTCACGGTACTCGACGCCGGAGGGCTCGGCGACGCCGGTCACGATGCGCTCTGTGTCCTTGGCGCCCTGTCGCTTACCGTGGCCGCGCTCTTCATAGTCCGGCAGACTGGCGCCAAACGCCTCATGGCCTACTCGAGCATCGAACACATGGGGGTCATAGCGCTCGGCTTTGGGTTCGGCGGCGTCCTTGGGATCGCGGGCGCCATGTACCAAATGCTAAATCACGCACTCAACAAATCACTGATGTTCTTCGGCGCGGGCAACATGATGCGTGCCTACAAAAGTAAGGATATGAGGGTCATGCGCCGTATCCTGCGGTTCTATCCCGTGACCGGCACGATCTGGCTCTTGGGGGCAATCGCCATTACCGGCGCCCCGCCGTTTGGACCTTTTCAGGGCGAGATAGCGATCCTGCGCGCCGGCATGGGTGGCCCGAACACCTGGGCGGTGGCGGTAATGGCACTGCTTCTGATCGTGATCTTCATAGGTTTTCTCGCGCACTTCCGGCGCATGGTCGCAGGGCCGATGCCAGCCGCGGGACATGAACCGGGGCTTGCCTTGAGTGTCTGGATGACGGCTCCCTTGTGGCTTGCCATCATACCCTTGACGATCCTCGGTCTTTGGTGGCCGCCCCTTTTGTGGCGGCTTTTCGTGCGCGCCGCGCAGGTGCTCCGATGAACGGCTGCGACGAGCGCGTACTGCCGGCGGAGGCGCTGCTGGCGGCGGCCCAGGCCGCGCTCGCCGAGGGGTATCGCTTCGAGATGGCCTACGCGCGACCGGCAGCTCACGGCCCGGAGATCCTTTATCTCATCAACCGCGGACGCGGCCGCCCGTTTTTGTTGCTGCGCATCCCCGCGGCCCACACCGTGCCTTCGCTCGCCCCGATCGTGCCGCTACTTGGCTGGTACGAGCGGGAGATGATAGAGCTCTCGGGGATCGAGGTTGCCGGCCATCCGGAACCTTACCCACTGCTGATCCACGAAGGCCGCCACCTATCCGCCCCACCGCTTGGGAAAGACATCGAGGAACCGACATGGTCCGGCGAGACGGCGGCACCCGCCATGCCCGAGATCGAGGCCGATCAGGTCCAGGATCTGGTGTGGGGTCCGATTCGCGGGGACGTCTTGGAGACCGGCGAATTCCACTTCTCCTATATCGGTGAGGCCATCATCCACTACCATGCGCGACTCGGCTATAAACATCGGGGCGTGGAACGCCGATTCCAAGGATTGCCGGCAGCCGCCGGCGTGTACCTCGCCGAGCGCGTATCGGGTGTGGGCAGCGTCTGTCATGCGCTCGCCTATTGCCAGGCGGTCGAGGCGGCGCTTGGCATCGATGTGCCGCCACGGGCCCGGCTCCTGCGCACCCTGCTGGCCGAGATCGAACGGCTCTACAATCACTTTCATTATTTCGCCCTGCTTGCGAAGACCACGACCCTCAAGGTGGCGTCCGCCGAAGGCGAGCTGCTCGAAGAACGCGTCAAGCAAATGGCCGGGCGACTCACGGGCTCGCGCTTTCTGCGCCATCTGTTGTGCGTGGGCGGGGTCCGCCGTGACATCGACACTCAAGGCCTCGACTCCCTGCTCACCGAGCTAGGCCACGAGGCCCGCACCTATCTCGACCGCCTGAACCGCACCGCAAGTTACCTCGACCGCCTGATCGCGACCGGGGTCCTGGCATCGGCCGTAGCCTTTGACCAAGGCGCCACAGGTCCCGTGGCCCGGGCCTCGGGGCTCGATCGCGATATGCGCCGCGATCATCCCTATGCGGCCTACGAGCTTTTGCGCTTTCTGGTACCGGTGCGCGAAACGGGCGACGCCAAGGCGCGCGCGGACGTACGCAACGAATCGGTACGCGAGGCGCTGGCTTTGGCCGCCCAGGCCTCGGCGCGTCTTGCGCCTGGGGCGATATGCGCGCAGATCCCGGCGCAGGCATCGGGCGAGGGACTGGGCTGGTCCGAGACCCCGCGCGGCTCGCTCTTCTATGCGGTCCATATAGAGGAGGGGCGACTGACGCGCGTCAAGATCAAGTCCCCCTCTTTCTCGAACTGGCGGGTCTTTCCGCTCACCGTACATGGCAGCAACATGATGGACTACGCCATCAACGAGGCGAGCTTCGGGCTCACCATCGCCGGCGCGGATCGCTGAGTGGGGGGGGTCGTATGCCTTTATGGACATGGATGGGACTCAAGGCCGGAACGGCGACCGCGCCGTGGCCGGGGCGTGGACCGGATGGCCAGGCCGGGGTGTACGGGATGCCGCGATTCGATCCCAGCCATTGCCGGCCCGACTGCCAGTCGTGCGTCGCGTGCTGTCCCACCGCGGCACTATCCGGCAAGGGATTGGATGTCACCCTGGATTACGGCCGCTGCATCGCCTGCCAGGCGTGCGTCGAGGCATGCCCCGAGGGTACCCTGGAGGCCTCGTTCGACTGGGCGTTCGCCGTGCGCGACCGCGACGAGCTCCTCTGGCACGGCCCTGCGCGGCCGCCGGCCGCGCCGCGTCCGGCGCCGGCCACCGGGGCGTTTGCCAAGAGCCTGCATATTCGCCATGTCGATGCCGGTTCGTGCAATGGCTGCGAATCGGAGATTGCGGCGCTCAATAATCCCTTCTACAACCTTCACAGGTTAGGAATCTTCTTTACGCCCTCGCCGCGATTCGCCGACGTCCTACTGGTCACGGGTCCGGTCATCGAGGCCATGCGCGCGCCGCTACAGGCGGCCTACGAGGCTATGCCCGAACCGCGCTTTGTGATCGCCACCGGCACCTGCGCGGTCTCGGGGGCACCGTTCGAGGGCGGCTACGGCGGCGGCCACGGCCTGTCGCCGCTGATCCCCGTGGACGTGTGGCTGCCGGGATGCCCACCGAATCCGGCGGCGCTCATCCATGCACTGCTCATCTTGCAGGGCCGCATGCCGATGCGCGTGCACGGAGGTCATTATGGGCCTTGATCTGTTCCGTATCGCGGCGCTTTTTTGGGGCCTTGCCTTGCTGCTCGCCGCATCCCGCCGATCACAGTCCGCGTCCCGCGGGGCGCTCGCATGCGGCATCATCGCGGCACTCGGCGGATGCCTGGCCTGCGCCCTCGTCGATCATCACACACCGGCATCGCTGGTGACCTCCGGCGCCATCCTTGTACGCTTTCGCATCGATCCGGCCGCCGCCTGGCTGTTGGGCTGGGGCCTCGTGGCGGCCCTGGCGGCGGTCTGCGCCGGGGTGCCCGCACATCGCCCGCGTCTGTGGACGAGCGGCGCCGCCCTGTCTTTGCTGGGCGCGCTCGGGGTCGCGGGTGTGCAAGACGGAGTCTCCTTCCTGATCGCCTGGGAGCTCATGAGCCTGGGCGGTGCCGCCCTACTACTCGGCGACCGCCAAGGCCCAGTACCGCAAAACGGGCGCGCGGCGCTATTTATGCTGGCGCTGCTCGAGGTGGGGTCCGTGGCGCTCTTGGCGGCGATCCTGATCCTCGGCGCCCAGCATATTGCGTTTGCGTCGTGGCCCACCACACTCCGGGGGGCCCAGAGTGGTCTGATCTTTGTGACCGGGATACTGCTGGTCGTGGGCTTTGGCGCCAAACTTGGCCTGCTCCCATTTTACGAGTGGTATCCGGAGGCCTATGGGTCGGCGAGCGGGGCCACCGGCGCACTCTTGTCCGGGGTGATACTCAATGCCGCATGGTTTGGTCTCGCGCGCGGGGTCTTTCAGTGGTTGCCGCGGTTTCCCGGGCTGACCGCCTTCGGCGCGCTGCTTGTGGTCATCGGGACATTGACCGCCGTGCTCGCGATCCTCTATGCCTTCCAGCAGGAGGACTGGCGACGGCTATTGGCGTTCTCGTCTGCCGAAAACGCCGCCGTGGCCGTAGTGGCCCTGGGGGCCGCCGTACTGTTTCGCAGGGATCACCTGCCGCTCCTGGAAGGATTCGCGTTCACGGTCGGGCTTCTGCATCTCGGGGGCCATAGCCTGGCCAAAGGCACGCTGATGCTGTCCGCCGATCACGTCCACGAGACCCGCGGTCATTATCGCATCGCCCAGAGCCGTGTGCTCGCCCAGAATCCGTGGACACTGGGCCTTGGCGCCTTGTGCGCGGTGATGAGTCTCGCCGCCCTACCCCCGCAGGCCGGCTTCGTCAGCGAGTGGTACCTGTTTCAGACGGTCTTTCAGGACTTTCGTCTGCACGGCGCCTTGGCACAGATCGCGCTGGCATTTGCCGGCGCCGGGCTTGCGCTCACCGCGGCCATCGCGCTCGCCACCATGGCCAAGCTGTTTGGCATCGGTCTGCTCGGCAAGAATGGCGTGTCCGGCCCGGCGGGGACCACGCGCCGCAAGGGCGCGATCCTGGTCCTGGGGCTTGCGGTCCTGGGTTATGCGGTCGGCATGCCGTGGTGGATCCAAGGGCTGGTGCGGGGTCGGCTTGCGCACGCCGGACACGCCGCGGCGCGGCTCGTCCATGGCCTCATCCTTGTGCCACTAAACCCCCATTTTGCGTTCATATCCCCGACCCTGCTCGTCATCGTGGGACCACTCCTGGCCCTGATACCGCTCGGCCTTTTGGCCTTTGGCATGAGATCTGGTCGACGCGTGGCGCCGATCTGGGCACATGGGCTGCGCGCACTCCCGCGAGCCAGCGCCACCACCGCACTCGCGTTCTCCAATGCCCTGCGCGAATTTTATAGCTTCGTGTATCGGCCACGGACGATAGCCGAGCGGCGTACCGAGAAGCGCCCGTATTTCATCAAGGCGGTGCGTTTCGAGTACGGCCAGACCGCATTGTTCGGCCCCACCCTCTTTACGCCCGCCACCCGCCTCGTGCGCGCCCTGGCACAACGTGTGAGTATCCTGCAGCGAGGGTCCATGAATGCCTATCTGGCGTATATCGGGGTCTTGCTGCTTTTGGTGCTGAGCTCGGTCTTCTGGAGATAGACTTCTTGCGGGCAGGGGCCGGTGATCGGTGATGCGCGCGCACCTCGCGTGGCCTATCATGAACCCCACAACGGCGTGCGGAGGGCGGAGAATCCATGAAAACCATATCGATGGTACGCATCTACATCAAGGAAGGCGATAAGCTCGAGGGACATAGCCTGATGCAAGAGATCTTCTCGCTTTTGCATGACGAACACCGCGTGCATGGGGTGACGGTATTCCGCGGCATCGCGGGCTTCGGGGCCAAGGGGACGGTGCATTCCGCGGACCTTTTGCGCATGACCGTGCACCTGCCGCTCGTCCTGGAGTTTTTCGATGAGCCCGAAACCATCGACACGGTCATGCCGCTTTTGCAGAAGATGGTGCCGCCGGGCCATATCGTGCGCTGGCAAGCTGCCTGCAACTGCGTGGAGTAGGCGCGTTAGAGATCGATCCGGTCGCACCATGAGTCACGCGATCACTCCTTGTCTTCGAACGGCGGGGTAGACGTATTGGTCGCCAAGGCCTTTTCGATGGCCGACCCGAGCGCCTTGCCCACAAAATCCCCGAGCGTGGCCCCGATCAGAGAGAAAATCCCGGATTGACATCCTCCCCCACCTCGGCCTGCGGACGCCTCCGAGAGGAAAGGCGGGGGATTCCTACGGCGCTTACGGGCGGTATTACGCCGCCCGTAAGTCGCTTCGCTGGGTTCCTGCTGCCGGGAATATTACGGAACCGCTTACTTCACGGGCCAGGCGGCCCGCAATGCGGGCCATGCCCGCACAAACGGAGGGTTGCCCACGGCCCGCAATGCACGCGCAACGGGCATGTCCTGCCCTGAAAATGTTCAAGGCGCCGACGAGATCGGCATTGTCTTCGAAGCCACAAGCCACACACTTGAATTCGGACCGCGTCGGACGGTTGGCTTTGTCGGTCTGCCCGCACTTCGGGCAAGACAGACAAACCGACCACATAAGACGATCGTGCGGTTTTCGCTCCTAGGAGATCCTGGGAATGGCGCTATTTACGTCTTTGGCAAGATTCTCGAGTTTAAGCCGGCTTACCCATTTTACCGAGGGGCCTAAATAATAAATGAATAAAGTTACGACATAATTATATAGAAACTTCTTTGGTCCTTGAGAAAAAAATACCATGATGCATTTTTGTACAGCGTCAATTACAGTTAAGTTTTTGTTGTGAGGGGTGATCAAGAGGATAGGACTAAGACACCGCGGCCATGAGTGGAGATTGCCGTTGCCGGCTGGATTGTAGCGGTTGCGGTTTGGTAGGCGGCGTAATAGGAGCAACAGATTCGGGATAATTAAGCAATTGTGGGACGTAGGCCAATGATGGAATGCGTCCATATTCAAATGTGGGTTGTTCTTGAGTATTCGGAGGCATGATGTGTTTATAAATTAATCATAGGAGAAAACTGCGCATGAAAATAAAAAGGAGTATTACATTGCTGGCGGCCTTTCTCGCGGTGTCGCCAGCGGCGCTGGCCATGCCCATCATGATCGAAGGCGCGGGAGGCGGGGGGCTCAATCCATGGGCATTGATCGCGAATGGTAGTAGCAAGAAGGCGGTAACACCCGCGGTATTCGGCACCTTCGGCACCACACCCAACTATGACGTCTTCAGCGCTGGTATCAATCTCTCAATTTCCAAGCATGCGGAGGTCTATTACGCCCACCAGTCCATGGGGCTCCCGCAGTCTCTTACAAGCACCCTGAATTCGGGCGTCAAAGGTGGCATCCTGCCTGCTGATGTCGCCAACGAGAACAGCATCGAGCAGGACATCGTCGGCGGTAAGTTGCAGGTCTACGGGGGCAACGGCGTCATCCCCGCCCTCGCCGTGGGCATGAATTACCATATGACGTCCGCCCCCATCCCGCTAGCCCTCGGCGCCCATGCGAACGGCGCGGATTTCTATGTCGCTGGAACTGGAGTCTATCCCCTACTCGGCAGCCATATCATCTTAAACGCCGACATCTATGTCACGCGGTCCAATTACCTGGGTCTACTGGGGCAAGGAGGCGCGGGATATCGCAGCTACACAGCGCAAGGGGGTGCGAGTGTCGGCTATTTCGTGAAAAAGGACGTGGTGGTGGGCGCCGAGTGGCGCAGCTTCCCGGGCGACAACCTGTTCGGTGCCCAGACCTATCTGCAGACAGCGCTCCATAACCCAGGAGTCAACCTAAAACAAAGCGACTGGTATGACGGCTTCATTGCCTACATGCCCAATCCGCAGTTTTCGGTCGTGGCCGCCATCCTTGATCTCGGCAACATGGTCAATATCCCGGGCAGCTCGGTCAACAGCAACCAGACCGGTTTCTATCTCAGCACGACCGCTGCCTTCTAGCAGCGCGGATCAAAAGACGATCCTCCGCCCAGGGCTTCTTCGTCAAGAAGCCTGGACTCGCTCCACTCCCACGAGTGGGGCGTTTTTTGTGGATAACACGATGGGGCGGGCAAGCGGGACCCGCGCCCATGAGGATCATGGCGCGCTATCTCGTTCCGCGCCCCCTGTTTCCGAGCGCTATCCGTATGTCGCCGTGAGGCCGCGTCACGAACTTCGTCATGCTAGCGCGGCGTACGGCCAGACATCTATCGCGGTTGTCATAAGCCGCTTTCTAGGCAGCGGGTTGTGGCTTTTGTGGGCCTTGTCTGGCATTTGACGGATGCCGAAACCACAGCCTCATGGACCGCGGCGCGGTAGTTCACTCCTTGCACGACAAATCGATGGCCTTCGGGTGTTAACGATCATGGCAATCGATGTGAATGGAAACTTCGCCAGAGTCCTGCTTGACCTGAACTATCCCCGGTTCCCGTCAGAGCTCTTCGTGCTGGGTGCCCCGAAAATCAAGAAGGTCTTTAAGGCCCTGAGGAAACTTAAGGCCCTGACCTGGAACGAGGTCTTTCAAGACCACGGTCTCAAATGGGAGGAACTGAAGAGCCTTCCCGATGACTGTGGCCATGGCCTAGCAAATGGCGTAACCGCACGCCACCGCACCGGTCCGCGGGCTGTCCGGGGGTCTAAGTGGAGTCTGGCGGGTGTCCGTCCGAGGTATGTATTTCTAAGTGCTTGATTTTATTGGTGGCTATGGGTGGACTCGAACC
>DAHWGZ010000579.1 GCA_027335965.1 Acidiferrobacter sp. | reverse complement strand
TCTCGCTGAGCGTTGGCTGGGGACGCCGGAACGATCGCGGCGAGTGGCGGAATCGAGGGGCTTGATCGGTTCGCGTGGAATCCGCGCTAATCCACGCGGACCTTCTCGGAATGGAGGAAGTCTCCCGGGGCCTTATGGCTTAACGATCATGGTGGGGGGTTGCCGCCACCCCGGATGATGAAAGAGACTTCGGGGCGGAAGGTGGCGGATAGAGGTCGTGAAACTCTTTGGCGGCTCGACCCCGCACCTAACGTGACCCGCCGGACTGACTCGCACCCCGGATTGCCTCCTTGAGAGCGCACGCTAAACAGGCCGAAGACAGACTTGTCGTCTTCAGGCGCATTCAGTGCCGGCATCCACCACCTTCCGCCGTTCAATATAAACCAAGGGGAAGGTGGCATGGAACTGGTGGCACTGTACAAGCGCGTCATCGGGCTCGACGTGCATCAGGCACAGATCACGGCCTGTGCGTTGATCGAGGAGGCCGATGGCGCGACGCGCATCGAGCAGCGGCAGTTCGGGGGGTTCAAGCGGGA
>DAHWGZ010000578.1 GCA_027335965.1 Acidiferrobacter sp. | reverse complement strand
AATCGGCGCGTTTCTCGAAGACGTTGCGGTAGGCACGCTCCAGGTCTTTGAGCGATTGCCGCAGGGCTTGTGATGGGGATTCTGCGAGCCACTGCGTGTCGGGATGGTTTTTCCATTCCGTTAAGAATCCCCATAATCCCGCATAGCCGAGCCGCTTCTCGCCCTGCTCATAACGGGCCTTCTGCAGCGCCAATGCCTGGTTGTAGACAAACCGGCACGACCCGGCAAAACGGTGTAGCTGACGTTGTTGCGTGCCGGTGGGTTTGATCTCGTACTTGAAGGCTTGGAGACGAACTATAAGGGTCATTATAGACCAAAATCACGCCATCCATCCCCCCTAACGACGGGGTTTTTCGCGCTTTTTTGGGTAAAGCCACGGCGAACACGCAGCCAGGCCCGAAGGTCCCTGGTACAGCCCGCTCCACGCCCTAGACTGACGATTGGCCACAGAAGGCAGATGCCATGCGCATGGTCGTCAACGGGATCGAAAGGACAATACAGGCGTCGCCGGATACACCTCTCTTATGGGTGATCCG
>DAHWGZ010000577.1 GCA_027335965.1 Acidiferrobacter sp. | reverse complement strand
GCTTTGCTCATCCGTCGCTTGCACCACGAGATCGGGGATACGTCCGCCGACTTCGATTTTACTCATTTCGCGTCCACTCTCCGATGATTGTTCTTAAGGGGCCGGGCAGATCCGGTCGCCGGGCCGCGCCAACGATCGGTCCCATCCGGACGTTCCACGGACGGCGGCCCGCGCTGGCCTGCAACCCTCTGGCGGGCCCGCGGACGCCGCTTACGTTAGGGTCGCCACCGCCGATAGTATGCCGATAGTATTCAGTATCTCGCCATTGCCTACAAGACGAAAGGCAGCCTTGGTCAAGGTGGGTGTGCCTTACCGGAAATGATTATAAAAGGCAAATAGTTGAGGTAGCAGGCTCCCCAACCCCCGGGAATCCCGGTATCGACCGCTGGATGGGATCGGCGCAATTGATCGGCAAAGTCCTAGGGGTGCTCGCCGTCCGCCCGGTGGAGCGCAATGGGCGTGGGTGCTAACAAGCGCACATGGCACAACACCGCGATCTGGGCGCGGCCGAATATCGGTTCACGAGTCCTGCCGCT
>DAHWGZ010000576.1 GCA_027335965.1 Acidiferrobacter sp. | reverse complement strand
CCGTCAGCCCGATCTCGAGCGCTTCGCGGCCGAGCATCATCTGAAAATCGGCACGATCGCCGACCTGATTCATTATCGCCTACAACACCATTCCAGCGTACACCGCCTGGATGAGCGGTTGATCGAGACCGTCCACGGGTCGTTCCGACAGGTGGCCTACCACGATGACATCGAGGACCGCGTGCACTTGGCGCTCGTATGCGGCGAGATCGACGCCGAGCCGCTGCCGGTACGGGTGCATGTCCAGGAGAGCCTCCTTGACCTCGTAAGCGATGTCCATGCGGCGTCATGGACGCTCGCGGGCGCCTTGCGCCATGTCGCCGCCGCCGGGCGCGGGGTGGTGGTGTTGCTCGATCAGCCGGCCCCCACGGCGTCGACATTGGCGCGTCTCAAGAGTCCGATCCCGGAACCGGCGGCCTTGGCCGGCGCGGGACGCGAGGTCATGCGCACCGTCGGCCTTGGCAGCCAGATCCTTTTGGATCTCGGCGTGCGCAAGATGCAGGTCCTGGGACACCCGCGCAAGACGCCGGGTCTCGC
>DAHWGZ010000575.1 GCA_027335965.1 Acidiferrobacter sp. | reverse complement strand
CCTGGCCCGTTTACGCCGCCACACCTACCAGACCTGCCTGATTATCAAGCCGATACCGTGGGGAAAGTCGGATAGAGCCAAAAACCGATGCTGGTTGAATACTGTATTTGACTGGCAGCAGTTCGGCCTGAGCTGACGTTGGCGATTGCCTGAAAAGGCTATATGTGCAGTCTGCGTGGATGTCCGCTATACTCACCAAAGCGGAATTTCCAGCGCGATGATACTGAACTTTCCTACGACAGCAAAGCGCCAATAGCTGCCTTACGCTTGGCTGATTCTAAAGAGATGCATACTGGCGCATAACAAATATTCGCCGATAACAGGTTGGCTTGCTGATACTGACCAATATCAGATTTAATTGGATTTACGGAGACCATGCGAATATCAAGAAACTTTTCTACGCTTCGTTATTTAGCTCGAAATTATTAAACCGTAGCAAGAAAACAAAGGTAATAAAAAGCCTTATAAACCGCCAATGAGTAATGTATGAAAATCCAAACAATAAGTATTAAATCCCTCTTCGGAACCTTAGATCAT
>DAHWGZ010000574.1 GCA_027335965.1 Acidiferrobacter sp. | reverse complement strand
CGAATACTGGCGTCCCCAATATCGCGAACCCCTCTTGCCCCCGCGTACCCACACCGCCACACTCCGCGCCTCCTGAGGGGGTATTGACGCGTCCATGCGGGCCATCTAGCGTAAGCGATCCCTGTGGAATGTTCGGGAGCATAACGGCTGACGATTCTTCATACATCATAATGGATGGGGGGAAATATCGTGCGTACCTATTCCTTGCAATGGCATCAGGTCTTGGTGGTCGGCATGGTCATGGCTCTTCTGGGGTTGCCGAAAGCGTGGGCGCTACGTTATGGTCCCGCATCCTATAAAAATTATCCGGCCTTTTACAACAGCCATCCCTTGCCCACACCCTCATTTTTCCGTGGGAAGGTATTGAAGGCCGTGATCGAGGTCGACAGCGCCGCGCCCGCCCGGTGGAATTATGCGGTGGCCGTGCTGAGCAATATCGAGAAGGCGTTTGGCGGAGATCCCCGACGTTATCGCCTGGAGCTCGTCGCGTTCGGGCCGGGGATACGCATGCTCTCGGTCTGGAACGACGCCCATAAT
>DAHWGZ010000573.1 GCA_027335965.1 Acidiferrobacter sp. | reverse complement strand
ACACCCAGGGGATCGACCTTGAGCCCGAGCTCGGGGACACCCTTCTTCTCGGGAAAGCCCTTCGAACAGAAGTCACCGTCGTGGTCATGACAGTACAGGCAATAGTGGGCCTCGCTCTGGATGTGACGCGCGTCCATGCGCAGATCGGTGAGATGAAACCCGTCGCGGCGCCGGAACCCGGTCTGCGCCCCCTCGGCCATATCGACGCCGTAGCGCTCGACGCGGTTCACGGGCACGAGATGGGTATGGTCCACGCGCTCGGGGAGCACAAAGCTCGCCCAGCCCGAGAATTGGGCGCGGATATCGCCATCGTTCAAGACCATGGCGCACCATTGGGTAAGACGCGTGATCTCGGCCTCGTGACCCTTCTCGTCGGCCAGCCACTCCTCGCCCAGGCGCGCGATCGCCCATTCCCGGTCGCTTTGCGGCAGGCCGCGTTTGCGCGCCTCGTCATCGAGCCAGGCATTGAGATCCGCGAAGCTTTGCGGGAAGTCCCCGCGATAACGCCGCGCCCGGCGCTGCACAAACTGCTTCTTGA
>DAHWGZ010000572.1 GCA_027335965.1 Acidiferrobacter sp. | reverse complement strand
CCGGTGAATGCGGAGTAAGGCGCGCGTTCGCCGGTGCGGTCTGGCAGCGCTGAACTCGCCGAGGCCGGCGGTGCCACAGAGACGGCGAGCGAGCGTTAGCCAACGGCGTATTTTGGCGACTCTCCGAAAGGCGATTCCGCCTCTCCCAGGAGGTTCCGAGGCCGGCGGCAGTGCATCGCGCCGACCGCTTGACCTTATCGTCTACCGCAGGGTGTAAACTCTTCGATCGGAGGATAGGCAATGGTGACGATCGGGGTGTTGGCGAAGCGGGCGGGCATGGGTCTGGGTGCGAGGGCGTTGCGTTGCTACGATGCCCTTGGCCTCATCCAGCCGACCGGCGGCAGCGGTGGCGGATACCGAATGTATCGTGACGAGCACGTGCGGTGGCGGTGTTTCATGCGATGCGCCCCGGGGCTCGGCTGTGCGTGCGCTGAGGTCGCGGCTTCGTGGCAGTCTTGGGGGGGCCGCGGGACACGCGCCGCCGATGTCTGGTATCTGACGCGCGCGACGCTGCGTGATAGCGATCGGCGCCTTCTCG
>DAHWGZ010000571.1 GCA_027335965.1 Acidiferrobacter sp. | reverse complement strand
CGAACCAGCCGCGTCTCGCCGCGCACCACGCTCCCATACACAATTCCGATCGCCGCCAATGCCGCGCAAAGCCAGATCGCGGCCCCATAAGCGGCCTCGCGGCCGCGCGCATACACCGCGCCCAACGGCCGCAGGGCAAAGACCGCAAACGCATAACCGGGAACGCGCTGATAAGCACCCAACCAACGGCCGCCATGCCCCCCGAGGTCGACGGTCAGGCGGCCGGCCGGCCGTTGACCGCCGATCGGGATGCGCACCGCCGCCGGCGGCACCGGCAGCGGCGGGCCGATCGCGACGACCGGACCGCGATCCCAGGAAAGGCCGGCCACGGTTGGGGCGCGGACCATCGCGTCTAGCCCCCCGGACCGCCCTCGGCCGGGCGACCACAAGGCCCAGATCAGGAATCGCGCGCGCGGCCCTGCGCGCACCGCAAGCCACATCGGTACGCCCCGGCCGGTGCGCGGCCGCCCCACGTGGAAGGCGCCAGCCGATTGGGTACGCGCCCAACCGCTCGCGCCCCTCGTCCCGGGAACGGCGGA
>DAHWGZ010000570.1 GCA_027335965.1 Acidiferrobacter sp. | reverse complement strand
TTTTGGTGGCGTGGAACATGACGGGAATGATGGCCGAAAACACGCCAGGGCGCCTGATATCCCCGCCCTGAATGGCCCTGAATGGCGGGGTTTTACGGCGCTGCAGGATAATCGGGGCCCCGGGGTAGTCGTATGGCCGGTCGCACACAGGAGACCATGTGCTCGTGCCGCGCGGCTGCTATGCGCTCGACGTTTCCCGCCCAGGAGGAGCGCCGCCGAGGCGTGGCCTTCGGGGGTTGAGCCCGCGGATCTTCCCGACGCTCGCTATGGATTCGAACACCCTGTCAACGTCTCCCCGGCGCGCAAGGCCGGCCTACCCGAAGACCTGACCCGCGGGCTTGCCGTGCCTCCCAACTGAACCCGGACCCCATGGGGGTTTCCATAGAGCCTCAACCCGAAGCCCCGCCTCGGCGCACGGACGCCGGGCTTGCGCGGTGTCGCCACGCGGCCACGGCCACAATGAGTGCGAGCATAACCAGGACGCCGGTGTTGCCGAAACGATCATAGGGCGTGAGCCCGGCATACGGTTGCGCGACCAC
>DAHWGZ010000056.1 GCA_027335965.1 Acidiferrobacter sp. | reverse complement strand
GTGAAGGGGAACTCAAAATCAATTCTAGTACCCGGCTCTATGTTCTTGAATTTCGGAAAAACAGCGTGAGTCACATAACGCTTGAGTGGCTCGCCAGGTCTGAATTTCTTAAGTGTCTCTATAAGCGTAAAGAGTTCTTCTTCTGACATTATTGCACCAGGCGACTATTAGCACTGTGCTGCTAAATGTTTCCAGATAAGATCTGCCTGCACGCGAGAAAACATTGGCGGAAGCGCATTTCCAATCATTTCGGCCACCGCATGTTTCCCCTTGCGGAGTGAAAATACATAGCCGGTGGGAAAACTTTGAAGGAGTGCCGCTTCGCGTAGTGTGATGGCGCGATCTTCTGAAGGATGCAGAAACCTCCCTTTGGACGGGTTGACGCAACCTCCAGTGATGGTAGGAGAGACATCGTCCCATTTCATGCGGCCATAGACATCGTAGAATCCATCTCGTTTTTCATGGCACTTGAGCGTCAGATCGGGCGGAAGCGCCGTCCTGCTGCCACCGTCCCTGGGAATGGCCTTGATTAATTGGCGAACTTGCTCGCTCCGTCGCTCGCCTAGGTTGTGCAGAATATCGTTTTCAAGAACGTCGGTTGGCAGCACTGCTATTGCGTCTCGAACTGTCTTGCGCTGATCGGCCGGCATCGGGTGCGCTATCTGCCCGAGGCGCGACGCAAGAACGACAAGCCGTTTGCGGCGCTGGGGTACACCGAAGTCCGCGACATCAAGGACCTTGTCGACCACATCGTAGCCGAGTTTTCGCAGCTTCCTCTTGAAGTTTAGGTAGCGAGTATAGCGGGCGAGGTTGGGCACATTTTCCAGCATCACGACCTTGGGCCGCAGCTCGCCGACCAGGCGGAGGACTTCGTCGATAAGCCGGTTGCGCGGATCGTCCATGCGCTCCTTCTTGTTGTTGAGCCGGATGCGGGAGAAACCCTGGCAAGGGGGACATCCGGCAAGTAGATCGAGTTCGCCTTTTGCAAGACCGCAAGTCTTCATGATCTCGGATGCCGGGATGCCCCTTATGTCGGCGTTGAACAGCTTTACGTCGGGGTGGTTGGCCGCATACGTTTCCGCAGCGAGAGCATCGATCTCAACAGCCGCGCCCACGGCGAAGCCCGCATCGCGGAGGCCTTGGGTTAATCCGCCGCAACCCGAAAACAAATCTATGGCCGTACGTGTGCTGGATTTCTTCTTCATCTTGATGGGTCGCCGTGTGAATCACCCTTTAGTTGCGGTGGCAGGTCTCTTTTTTGTCCCGGCGGCCTTTTCTCCCGGCCCCACCGGTATCCCCTTACTTTCGCAGTAATCAAGCACGAGCGCCTCGATCATGTTTGATAGTGTTCGATGCTCCTGCTCGGCCGCGATACGTAGCAGCTCCTTCATCCTCGGAGATAGCCGCAAGTTCACGGTCTCCGTCTTGCGTTCGACGCCACTCATTGATTGACCCTTGTGCCTGCCACGTGGCATCCTATCGGAATGTAACGCCAACGTAAAGACAATGTGCGCCGGCACTGGGGGTGCCTGAGGTCGAGATGACGCGATGCAGAGAAAGAGAAAACGCAAAGCGAGCCCGCTGACCAAGTCGGAACAGATGGCGCGTGTCCGTAGCGTGGACACGGGACCGGAGATGGCGCTACGGCGCGCGCTTTGGCATGCGGGGTTGCGGTACAGGATTCGCCCGAGCATTCCCGGGCGGCCGGACTTGGCTCTCATGGGCTGCAAGATCGCGGTGTTCGTCGACGGCTGCTTTTGGCACGGTTGCGAGGCGCATTACAAAGTGCCATCCACCAATGTTACGTTCTGGTCCGAGAAGATGGTGCGTAACAAGCAGCGTGACCGGGATGTAGACGCCGAGCTAGGGAAGCTCGGCTGGACGGTGTTGCGGTTTTGGGAGCACGAGGTGGAGGACGATCTTGTGTCCGTCGTCGATCGAATACGATCGGCGGTCGTTCGGTCCCAAGATAAAGGCGCTCGCGCGTCAGCCGACGCGAGCGGCAAAGCACGAACCAACTGACCAAGGGAAGCCATGGATCGCGACCAGATCGCCTCGGTCCTGCGAAAGGACCTTACCGATGCCCAATGCCGGGCGGTCACCTCCTCAAAGCGCCATGTGCTGGTGGTGGCCGGAGCGGGGTCGGGAAAAACAGAAGTCATGGCGCGGCGGATCGCTTGGTGGGTGGGCATCGAAAGTGTCTCCAAAGATGCGATCGTCGCGTTCACCTTTACAGAGCGCGCCGCTGAAGAAATGAAATTTCGCATCCGCAGTTGGCTGGAAGCGATTACTCCCGCCAGTGAAGAGGTATCGCTCGGCGGGATGTACGTGGGGACAATCCACGGCTACTGCCTGGCAAAGATCCGCGAATATTGGTCGGATGACTATCACAATTACGACATTCTAGACGAAGGGGCGCGTGCGGCATTGATCCTGCACGGTTTCAATGGTCTGCTTGGCTTGAAGTCCCTCAAGGAGGCAACCGGCAAAGGTCAGTTCGCTGCGCTTGAAAACTTCATCCAGGCCTATGATCAGTTGCACGAGAGCGATGGTTTCGAAGTCGAGCTGTCCTCGGAACACCCGCCGGTCGAGCTCGGGGAACCGGAAAGCGAATGGTGTAAGGCGGCGCGATTACTGACCGATGTTGGCGGCACGGACGAGGCTACGGCGTTCTCCCGGGCAGCAGCGCGCTACTATGCCTACCTCCGGTGCCGCCGCTTCCTCGACTTTAGCACGTCGCAGACCGAATTTCTCCGGCGGCTCCGGTCGGATACAAAACGGCGGCAGGAGATCGTGAACCGGCGGATTCATCTCGTCGTCGACGAGGTTCAAGATATCAACCCGGTTCAACGGAGACTGCTTGATCTCCTCACGGAATCAAGCGGCCGCCTGACGGCGGTCGGTGATCATCGGCAGTCGATTTACGGATTTCGTGGCGCCAAGGTCGAGATCATCGCCGAGTTGTGGGAGCTGTTTGCCAAGTCTTCCGAGGCTCAGGTCGTAGATCTTGAGGAGAACTTCCGCTCGACACCTCGGATCATTGCGCTCGCAAACAGGTGGGCCGAAAGCATCTCACCTATCCGGACGATGAAGACTCCGGCAATGAAGGCCGGGAACAAGGCGCGGAAGGATCAGCACCCATCGCACATGGCGCTGGTCAGCTTCAACGACCGTATGCAAGAAGCCGGATGGATTGCGGAGGCCATCCGCATATTGGTTCCGTCCGAGGCGGAAGGCGCCCTGCACGACAAAAAGGACGGTTCGCACCGAGGGCTTACCCTTTCGGACATGGCTATCCTGGTTCGGTCCTCCACCGACGTTCGCACCTACATGAAGGCCCTTGAGTCCTCTGGGATTCCGTGCGTCGTCCGGGCAGGTCCGGATCTATTCTCCCAGCCGGAGATATTGTTCTTCATAGCTGCGCTGGCGATCTCAGCGGGCTGTCAGGTGTTCATTGGTTCGGATATCAACCCAAAAAGTCTTCCGAATCGGATCGATACTGTCCTCGGTTGTGCACCGGAACCAGAAACGGTACTGAAGGAAGCCGCTAAAGCCTTGCGGCAAACAGGCTTACCATTCGACAGAGACGTGGAGGATCGCGTTTTGCGCGCTGCGCGGGCGATCTGCCGACGCGTCGGTGAGGGTAGGTACCTCAGCTCAAGCGAGGCCGCGATTTTCCGCACGCCAAAACTGCGTACCTTTTTGAAGGCACGTAACACGCTGAGGCGGGTTTTCCCCCAGCAGCTATTTCATCTATTGCTGTCGGAGGCGGAAGTCGATGCTTGGGATACCGATTCCGGCCGGGGCCAAGCCGCGCTGTTCCATTTAGGTGCGCTTAGCTCGCTGATTACGGGTATAGAAACGCCGGGCTGGACCAGCGCAAAGGGTTACGCTTGGCAGATCATCGGACTTTGTCAGT
This sequence comes from Acidiferrobacter sp., assembly GCA_027335965.1. The sequence continues at coordinate 5,729 of DAHWGZ010000056.1, read as the reverse complement.
ATGGGGCGGAGGAAGGTCGTGTCGAAGAGCAGCCTCTCATGGTCCGGCCGGATGCCGTCACTATAAGCACTATTCATGCCGTCAAGGGGCTTGAGTTCCCAGCCGTATTCCTTGCGGACGTGAACGCTCAGCGTTTTCCAAGCAGCTTCGCCTCCAGGGTCCCCCGGCTACCGTTGGACGGCGATATCGTGAAGAAAATCGACATTGCCGGACTTGCCGATAATGAGAACCACGACGGCGAACGGCGCCTTATGTATGTTGCTATGACCCGTGCGGAGCGCTTTTTGTTCATCAGCCACTCCGGGAGCAGAACCTCGAAGTTCATCAAGGAATTGAAGCTCGTCGTCGCCGAGATCGGCGGAATGGTTACCGCGGCATCCGGCGAATTGCTCGATGCGCTCAGATATGCGCCCAAGGAACATCGTCGCGATGTCAGGTTGAGCACCTCATTCTCCGACCTGCGGTACTACCTTGAGTGTCCGCACGACTTCTACCTGCGCAAGGTGCTTGGTTTCGCGCCCACTATTGATCAAGCTTTCGGTTATGGGCGCGGTGTGCACAACTTGATGCGGGCGATTCATGCTGATCCAAAAAAATGGGCAGCATTCGCTTCAAACCGGAAAAAGTTGGAAATTAACATTCAAAAACTACTGGATAAAGGCCTCTTCTATCTCCGATACACAACGGGCGATCCCGCGGACAACATGAGGGCCAAGGGCCTGAAGATCGTTGCCGACTATGTTCAACAATATGCGGGTGAGATGGGGCGACTGGCATTCGAGCCGGAGAAGGAATTCGAGACACTGATCGAGTATGAGGACGGCAACGGCGGCGCGCTGGTCTCCGGGGCGATCGACATTGTTCGGCAGGACGACCCGCCTCGGGTCACATTGATTGACTTCAAATCAGGCGACCCAGATTCTGACAGGCATCAGAAGCTCGACGAGGAGGAGATGAAGCTGCAAGTCTCCCTGTACGCGGTCGCAACCAAGAAGGAACTCGAATATCAGCCAGAGCAAGGGCTTGTCCGATACCTTGACGCCGATGGCAAGGATAATTCGGAATTGCGGGTACCTTTAGATGAGGATGCACTGAATCGGGCGAGAAAGACTGTCGCCTTTACCGCATCGCGTATCCGCGACCGCGCATTTTATCACGGTCCGGCCGATCGAGGAGAGGGAAAGCGGCGTTGCGCGAATTGCGACTTTGTCGGCATCTGCGGGATCGCCGAGGCAATCGCGGTCAAACAAGCTAACGTCGCTGAATGGTGATGTCGTTTCCCGAATGTTCGCTGTTCGGTTGTAGGCACCATGTAAACCTTTCCATTACCCACAATTCTCTATGGTTTCTGGCACGCGTGTATGGGGAACGGAAACGCAACTTCGGAGGATTGCACTTCCGGGCCCGGGGATACTTCGTCTCCACGGTCGGGCGGGATGAGGCCGCCATCCGGGAGTACATCCGAAACCAAGAGAAAGAAGATCAGCGCCAGGACCCAATGAACCACTGGCGTTGACGGGCCACCATCCGGTGGCCCCCAAGAACCGGGGCCGCGTGAGCGACCCCCTATAGCCGCTTTGAGCGGCTCACAAACTAAAGCCCCCGGCTCTGCCGGGGGATATTTACCGAAAAACGACGGTGCGCCGGCCGTGGATCAGGACGCGGTCATCCAGATGGTAACCAAGCCCACGCGCCAACACCGCCTTCTCGATGTCGCGGCCGTAGCGCACGAGATCCGATGGGTCGTCGGAATGGTCGACGCGCACCACGTCTTGCTCGATGATCGGACCGTCATCCAGGTCCGAGGTCACATAATGGCAGGTGGCGCCGACGAGTTTGACGCCTCGTTCATAGGCTTGGTGATAGGGCTTGGCGCCCTTGAAGCTCGGCAAGAAGCCATGATGGATGTTGATGATGCGGTTGGGGTAGCGCCGACACAGGGTGTCGGGGAGGATCTGCATGTAGCGGGCGAGGACCATGATGTCGCCCCGCGCCTCCTCGAACAGTTCGGCGATGCGCGCGAAGGCCGCGGTCTTGTCGCCGGCGTTCATAGGCACGTGCTGAAAGGGGATGCCGTGCCATTCCACGAACCCCCGGTGCGTGTCGTGATTCGATATGACGCACGGGATCTCGATGTCCCATTCGTGGGCCTGCCAGCGGGCCAGCAGGTCGTAGAGGCAGTGGCCGAGCTGCGAGACCAGGATCACCACGCGCTTTTTGCGGGCGCTGTCGACCACCCGCCAATCCATGGCGAATTCCGCCGCGATCGGGGCAAGCCGTTCCCGGAAGGCCGCGACATCGAAGGGCAGGGAGTCGGCGAGGATCTCCTGGCGCATGAAGAAACGGCCGCCCTCGGGGTCGGAATGATGGTTGGCCTCGGTGATCCAGCCACCATGGGCGGCGATGAGGCCGCTTACCGCGGCGACGATGCCGACACGGTCGGGACAGGAGAGTGTCAGCGTGTAACGGCGGGGCATCAGGGCTCCGGGGAGGTGGCGACAGGCCGCCATTTTGACACCCTCCCGCCCCCTAAAGGAAGGAGGTCCCGCGCGCTTGCCGCCGGCGATGCGTGGCGCGCGGCCTCGGCTTTAGCCGCTTCGCGATGGAGATCGCGGGCTCGTGCCCGGGAAACCCCTCGATCGCCACGCGCCGGGGTACCATCCTGGCGCCTGCCCATGAGCGGATCCGGCGGGCCTTGCGGGCGGATGGGGTAGTGGCCGCCCGGTCATTGCCGGCGGCCGGCAAAGAGGCGCGCTTGCGCGGCGAGCGCGAAGGCCGCGCCGCTTGCGCACACCGCAGGCCACCCCGCCTCCTGCCAGGCCCAGGTCCCCACGAACGATCCGAGGGCCCCGCCCACGAAGTAGGTGGTCATGTAGAGGGCCGTCAGGCGATTTCGGACAGCGCCGCCGAGGGTGTAGATGCGCGTCTGGTTCGAGACATGACTGCCCTGGACGCCGGCGTCGAGCAGTGCCGCGCCGACGCCGATGCCAAGAAGGGAATCACCCGCTTTCCACAAGATCAGGAATGCGAGCACTATGAGCCCAAGGAACGCGCCGTTGATGCCGCGCGCGCCGATGCGTTCGGACAGCCGGCCCGAAAGGGGGGCCGCCAGGGCGCCGCTCACGCCGATGAATCCCGTAATTCCCACCATGCGGCTCGCGTCGCCCGGAAACAGGCTTGCGTAATGAAAGATGAGCGGCGTCCAAAAAGCGTTGAAGGCGGCAAAGCCCATGGCGCCGAGGAAGGCGTGGAGGCGGAGCAGGGGCTCCTGCCGCCAAAGCATCACCAGGGATCGGAGCAGATCCTTGTGCGTGGCCGATTGGGATGGCGGCTGGCGGGGCAGGAGGCGGGCGGCGGCGGCCGCGCACAGGGCCATGGCGCCGGCCGCGATCGCGTAGATGGCGCGCCATCCAAGAAAGGCCCCGAAGCCGCTCAGGGCCCGGGACACGATGATGCCGACCAGGAGGCCGCTCATGACGAGGCCCACCGCGCGTCCGCGGCGCGCCGGATCGGCGAGGGTTGCGGTATAAGGGACGAGCAGTTGCGGAACGGTGGTGACAAGCCCCATGAGGAGGCAGGCCGCGAGCAAAGTCGGCAGGTCCGGGCTCAGCGTCACCAGCAGCAGGGCGCCGGCTATGAGCCCGGTGGTCGTGACGATGAGGCGTTTGCGCTCCTGGCCATCGCCGAGGGGCACGATGAGCATGAGGCCCGCGGCATAGCCGATTTGGGTCGCGACGGTCACGAGGCTGGCGCGGCCGGGCGCGACATGGAAGCTCTTGGCGATTTGCGCGAGCAGCGGCTGGCTGTAGTACAGGTTCGCGACGGTGGCGCCGGCCAGGAAGGCAAGAAATCCGAGCAAGCCGGAGGACAGAGGCGCCACGGACGCGGCGCGGGGACCTTCAGTGTGGGACATGGGACGCCATCGGAAGCAAGGGTTTGAGTGTAGCGCGTTCATGACCAGCCGCAATAGCGCCGTGGCGGTCCTCGCGGGGTCCCTGCCCGCCGGGCCGCCCCGCGAGGCTTGCGCGCATTGTCTTGTCATCGTCACCGGGATTCGCCAGACTCGCGACTATTGTGTTGACGGATAGGCCGATCCCATGCCCAAAGCCCTAGCCAAGGCCGCCTCGCGGGCTCCCAAGAAGATCGTAAAGCGCATGGCGCGCAACCGCAGTCCGGTCATCGCCGCCGTGGATCTCGGTTCAAACAGCTTTCATCTCGTGATCGCCAAGGTGGAGAACGGCGAGCCGGTCGTGGTCGACAAGCTGCGGGAGATGCTGCGTTTCGGGTCGGGACTCGACCACAAGCAGCATATCCGGCCGGTGGCCGCCAAGGCGGCGCTGGCCTGCTTGCGGCGCTTTGGACAGCGCCTTGCGCTATGGCGTCCCGAGCTCGTGCGCGTGGTCGGCACCAATACCCTGCGTCAGGCGGTGGGCGCCGAGTCCTTCTTGTATAAGGCCCAGGCGCGGCTCGGCGTGCCGGTGGAGGTGGTGTCCGGCATCGAGGAGGCGCGCCTCATCTATCGTGGCGTAAGCCCCGGAATCGCCGCCGAGGCCCGCGCATTGGTGGTCGATATCGGGGGTGGAAGCACGGAACTCATCGTGGGCGTGGGTGGGCGCGCGGAGGTGCTGGAGAGCGTGACCATGGGTTGCGTCACCTTGACGGATCGGCTGCTTGCCGGCCATCTGCTCACCGAGGCGCGGTTCGCCCAGGCCGTCACCTTCGCCCGGCATCAGCTGATGCCTCTGCGCGAGCGGCTGCGCGCGGCGCACTGGGAGCGGGCGGTGGGATCCTCGGGGACCATCCGCGCCGTCGATGCCGTGGCACGCGAACTGGGTTTCACCGCGGGAGGGCTCACCGCCAGCGCGCTGGCGGCGCTCCAGGAGCGGGTCGTGGCCCAGCGTCACGTCGACAGGTTGGTGCTGCCCGGTCTCGCGACCGAGCGGGCCCCGGTGTTCGCCGGCGGGCTCGCCATCGTGATCGCGCTCTTTGAGGTGTTGGAGATCACCACGATGGAGGTCGCGAAGGGCGCCTTGCGTGAAGGAATCCTGAGGGATCTGATCGGCCGCCTGTCCGGGGAGGACGTGCGCAACGACGCGATCGCGCGCTTTGCCGCGCGCTGGCCGGATCCCAGTGGTGCCGGGGTAGCCGAGCGCATCGATACCCTCTTTGAGATGGTGGCGGGGCCCTGGCGCCTGTCGCTGGAGGACCGGCGCTTCCTGGGATGGGCGGTGCAGCTCCATGCCTGCGGGACGGCCATCAATCGTCTTCGCTATGAGCGGCACAGCGCCTATATCGTGACGCACGCGGAATTGGCGGGTTTCGCGCCGCGCGAACAGGCGCTGCTCGGCATGCTGATTGCCATGCATCGCGGCAAGTGGACGCAGCCCGCGGTGGTCGGCATAAAACGGTCCTTTGGGGAGGCCGCGGTGCGTTTGGCGATCCTCACGCGCATCGTCGTGGCGCTCCTGCGGATCGAGCGGTTGCTTGCCATCAGCAGCCGGCGCGCGCCATGGCATCTCGCCGCGCGGGCCAGCACGCTCGAGATCAGCACGCCCTTGCGCGCCCATCTCATGCGCGATGCCTTTTGGCGGGAGCTCGGTCCCGAGCTTGCGGACATGCAAAAAGGCGGCGTCCGCTTTCTTTTGAACGGCTAGGATCCCGCCTGCCATTCCCGTCTCAGCTTGGCTCGCCGTACTCCGCCAGCAGTTCCGCCTGCGCATCCCGCACGC
>DAHWGZ010000569.1 GCA_027335965.1 Acidiferrobacter sp. | reverse complement strand
CGTGGCCATCGACTGCACGACGCTCCCCGAAAGCCTGTTCGAGAGCGAGATGTTCGGACACGAAGCCGGCGCGTTCACGGGTTGCGTGGGGCGTAAGGCCGGGCTCTTCGAGGACGCGCGCAACGGCACGCTGTTCCTAGACGAGATCGGCGAGATCCCGCTGGCCATGCAGGCCAAGCTGCTGCGCGTCCTGGAGAGCGGGACATTCCGGCGCGTCGGGGGACGCGAGGCGCTGCACGCCGATATCCGGCTCGTGGCGGCCACCAACAGGGACCTCAGGAACGCCGTTGCCACCGGCCGGTTCCGCGAAGACCTCTATTACCGTATCGCGTGCATCACCATCGCCCTGCCGTCGCTGCGCGAACGCCGCGCGGATATCCCGCTTCTGGTCGAGGCCCTGCTCGCGCGCATCAACGCCGCCAACGGCCGTCACGCGCGATTGAGCGAGGCGGCCTGGATACGCCTCATGCAGCATGACTTCCCGGGTAATGTTCGCGAGTTGCGCAACGTCCTCCAGCGCGCGGTCGCGCTCTGCCATG
>DAHWGZ010000568.1 GCA_027335965.1 Acidiferrobacter sp. | reverse complement strand
TTCCGGCGCGCAAGAGGCTCGCCCACAATAACTGGACGGCGTGTCGTTGTCCTTGCAGGTGGCCTGCGGCCACCCGCCCGGACCTACGCCCATTGCCGGCCGAATGGCTGGTCTCGCGGACTACGCGCCCTCGCTGCGCTCTCCCTGGCGCGTAGCGTTTGAAGAACAGATGGAGCGCCCCATGGATGATGCCTTCCTGGAAAGCCTCGCCATGTTTAACGGTCACCTATTTGCCGCCGGGTTAGCGCCAGCCGTCCCAAGTTGCCGAGGAGAAGCAGAATGACGCTCCAGATGAATACCGGTGCGGTGCGCCGATTTGCCAAGGCAATGAAGTTCGGTGCCTGGCTTCAGTCAATTCCTAATAAGGTGACGCCAGTCGCCTTTCGACTCGTTCAGATTGGCTCGGCTTACTGGCAATCGCGGGCGCTCTTCGTGGCGGTACGGCTGGACGTGGCCACTGTTTTGGGTGTGGGAAACCTGAGTACAGTGGAACTTGCTGGACGGGTTGGCGCTAATGATGATGCTCTCGGGCGCCTGATG
>DAHWGZ010000567.1 GCA_027335965.1 Acidiferrobacter sp. | reverse complement strand
CAAAGGGCGTGTTTTTCTGACGGTAAAAGCGACGGTAAAGGCTCATGAGGATCTCGTAGGCGTCCGTGTACGTATGTATGGGGCAGTCGCCCCGCGGTTCACGGCTGCCAATGCCTTCTCGATGGCTGTGCGGCTCTTCTCTGTGTCCTCGATCTTGATTTCATGCTGATACCTCACTGGCAACGGCCCCCGCCACGGAGACCTTACCTCTATCAGCAGGCACGGAAATTCCGCGCACGCGCTGGCTCACTTTTGATACGCCTTCGTCACAATTTTTAAGCCATGGGCCGTGCCCCCACAAGGAGGGGATTGTCCACGGCCCACAATGCCCAACCCATAAAAAGGCCCCGGGGCCACCTGGGCCTAGGCCACGAGGCCGGCCGCGATCTTTATGGGATGGGTGCTGCCATTTGCAAAATTCACGACACCGATCCGCGTGGCATGAGCCGCGCCGGCGGCCACGATGGTCAAAAAGATCATCGCGGCCATTCCCATGAGGAGCCCGCGGATTGCTTGCTTTCCCCTATGTGCCCCCAACAGC
>DAHWGZ010000566.1 GCA_027335965.1 Acidiferrobacter sp. | reverse complement strand
CGGTGAGCTCGATCATCATTCAGCGTCCGGCGCAGAGCGTGACGATCACCATTCGCACAGCGCGGCCGGGGATCGTGATCGGCAAGAAGGGTGAGGACATCGAGCGCATGCGTCAGGAGCTCGCGAAGCTCGCCGGCGTGCCCGTGCAGCTGAATGTCGAGGAGATCCGCAAGCCGGAGCTCGATGCGGCTTTAGTTGCGGAGAATATCGCGCAGCAGCTAGAAAAGCGCATCATGTTCCGCCGCGCCATGAAGCGTTCGGTGACCAATGCCATGCGGCTTGGGGCGCTGGGCGTGAAGATCATGTGCGCCGGGCGCCTGAACGGCGCCGAGATCGCCCGCACGGAGTGGTATCGCGAAGGACGCGTGCCTCTTCATACGCTGCGCGCGGATATCGACTATGGGGTCGCCGAGGCGCATACGACGTATGGCGTGATCGGCATCAAGGTGTGGATCTTCAAGGGTGAGATCTACGGGCAGATGAACCCCGCGGACGCGGAGACGGAGGGGAAGAAGGCCACGGCCTGATTCCGGTGAACGCA
>DAHWGZ010000565.1 GCA_027335965.1 Acidiferrobacter sp. | reverse complement strand
ATCAGGCTGTGCCCATAGGTGGCACGGCCGTTATCGTGTCGCCCGCTTTGCGCCGACGCCACGACATAGGAGCTGTTTTCGATGGCCCGGGCGCGCACCAAGACCTCCCAGTGCGCCTCCCCCGTCGGGACCGTGAACGCCGCGGGCAAGGCCACGATTTCCGCGCCCGCATCGAGCAGCGCGCGGAACAGTTCAGGAAAACGCAGATCGTAGCAGATGGCAAGCCCGAGACGACCCCACGGCGTGGCCACGCTCACCACCGCGTCGCCGGCCTCGAAGGCGTCGGACTCGGCGTAACGCTCGCCCGGCCCCAGATCCACGTCGAATAGGTGGATCTTATCATAACGCGCGACGCGTTCTCCCCGGTCATCGAACACAAGGCACGCCGACCGGACCTTGGCGGGGTCGCGGGAGCGGAGCGCGATGGTCCCGGCCACGATCCACAAAGACAGTGTCCGGCTAAGATGCGCGAGGGCGTCCTGGATCGGCCCGCCATCGTCGGTCTCGGCGTGACACAGGCGCGAGCTTGGGGAATCGGCCA
>DAHWGZ010000564.1 GCA_027335965.1 Acidiferrobacter sp. | reverse complement strand
ACCTCAAGCTTAATCCACGTCGCTTGAGGCCGGGCAGGTCAATACATGATGGCTATAGCCAAAGACCTTGCGCACCACAGAGCCGTTCTTGCTCTCGGCCAAGGCGTTGTCGTTGGACTGAAGTGGTCCCCCGTTGACGGACCTCTAATGGATGGATTAAACCAACCACTTGGAGGTCACTATGGAACGTCAGGTTCGTGCTCAATATACCGCCGATTACAAGGCGCAGGCAGTGTCATTGGCAGAGAGCCTCGGAGCGGCAAAGGCTGCCCGCAAGCTCGGTATTTCGGTCAAGACGCTGGCTAATTGGATCCGCATTTCGCGTGATGGAGCAGGGTTCGCCAAGTGCGTATTCCGATGAAGATGACCGCCGATTCCGGCGGATGGTGACCGCGGATTCCGGTCGAAGGTGACCGATCAATCCGGGCGAAGATGACCGGCCAGAGAGCCGGTCGCGCTGAACGACTGAAGTGGTCCCTACGCAGCGGACCTCATAGACGGGTCTTGATCTGGGTGTTGCATTCTGCGCGCATACTCGTTGG
>DAHWGZ010000563.1:264-542 GCA_027335965.1 Acidiferrobacter sp. | reverse complement strand
GCAAGGCCACGGGCGGCACGCGCGCCGCCTGTTCGCTCACTGAGCGCGCCGAGCGAGCAACGCCACGATCTCGTCGGTGGTGGCCGTCTCTCCCAGACGCGGAAAGATTCGTTTCACACTGTGGTCGTGGGCCTCAGCGCTGAAGTCGGTCATGGCGTCGCAGGCGAGCGTGACGTGAAAGCCGAGCTCGTGGGCCTGGCGGGCGGTGGACTCGACACCAATGCTGGTGGCGATGCCCGCGATCACCACCTGGGTGACCCTGTGCGCGCGCAAAAGGC
>DAHWGZ010000563.1:0-254 GCA_027335965.1 Acidiferrobacter sp. | reverse complement strand
CATGTCCGCTTGCCGATGCGATAATCGCCGGCCTGCGGCAAGAGCCCGGGCGCCAGTTCGTCCCAGTCGCGCGGCAGGTCGGCCAAATTTCGCGTCTGTTCGCTCCGGCCCGGGGCCCCGCCGTGAACGGTGACGAGCACCACCGGCAAGGCATGCGCCCGGAAGGCCGCCGCGAGCTGCGCGGCACGCGCCACCACCACGTCCGTGGGATGCACCATCGGTTGCGCGACGATGCCCTTTTGCAGATCAATCAC
>DAHWGZ010000562.1 GCA_027335965.1 Acidiferrobacter sp. | reverse complement strand
GCGCCGAGACCGCACCCCAGGTGCGCCGTCTCGTCGCCCTGAATTGCGATGCCCTGCAAGGCTATTACTTTTCCCGCCCCGTGCCCGCCGAGGAGTGCGGCCGCTTGTTGCGCAACCCCCGGCCGTTCGCCGATTTGGAAGGCGGGGGTTGGCGCTGAAGGCGAGGCGGGGGTGTCGCGCGACGGACCCCGGGTTACGCGCCGGCATAGGTCGTGGCCGGGATGACAGGTCGCGGGGGATGCCCATCTAGACGCGCCCTCTTGCCGCCATGAGAGGCCAGAGACCCTGCGGGGGTGCGGGCACTACCGGAGTCACGCCGGATCGGCGCGCGTACCGCATAGCGCGCCCATCATGCCATAACCGGCAAGACCCCGTCGGGCCCGGTATGGTGCGCGCGGCACAAAGACCGTACCGGCGCGAGCTTTCGCGACGGTGCACATTGGGAGACGGCGATGCCGTCCGGGCCACGCCCGGCGCCGTGGGCACGATCCGCACATTGATTTGCCGGGTCCGGTCCGATACTGTCCGGCGGTTTGCAAGGGA
>DAHWGZ010000561.1 GCA_027335965.1 Acidiferrobacter sp. | reverse complement strand
TTCAGGTCGAGGCGTGGCGAATCCGCAGCCTCGTGGTGCGTGCCTACACGCGGTGGCGTAGCGCCGCCTACGCCGTGACCGGGGTCGACCACCTAATCGGCAACGAGCGCGTGTTGATGCGTCTTGTGAGGGCGCGCGTGCGCGCCGCCCAGATACCCGCAGTGGGGGCGAGCGGCGTGGAGCTCTTGGGCGCCCAGGCGCAACTGTTGCGTCAGACTTGGCGTACCCGACGCCGTGAGGCCCAAGCCGCGCTCGTGGCTGCCATCGGCTACCCGTCCCCAAAGGCCCTGGCCGGCCCCGGCGCCGGTGCTCTGGCATCCCCGGTGCCCGCCGACGCCTGGGCCACAGCGCTCGCTCGCCGTCCCGACCTGCGATTGGCCGAGATCGATCGCCGCTACTGGGAATCCGTACGCCGCTATCAACACGCCCGGCGGCTCGGCTGGATGACCGTGGGCGCCGGTGTCGAGCTCGACCGTCAGGTCCTGCACGGAGTGCCGATGTCTGATCCTTCCCCGGTCTCCCGGACACCCGGTTAAGAGAATA
>DAHWGZ010000560.1 GCA_027335965.1 Acidiferrobacter sp. | reverse complement strand
ACGATGACCGTCCCGGCGCGACGCGCGGCCTTGACGGCGGTATTCAGCATGGGGTGCATGGCGGCTCCCGGAAAAGGCAAGCATTGTAGCGGGGCGCAGCGGCGTGTAAAAGGCGGGATGAACCCAGCCCATGGCGGCTAGGGCAGGCGCGGGGGTTATTTGTCGTGAGTATGCCGGATATCCGTATCATCCTGGTGCGGCCGCAACACCCTGGCAACATCGGGGCGTGCGCGCGCGCCATGAAAAACATGGGCCTGAAAGACCTCGTGCTGGTGGCCCCGCAGCGCTTCCCGGCCGAGGAGGCGGTGGCGCGCGCGGCCGGCGCCGACGATGTCCTGGCGGCGGCGGCCGTGGTCGCCGATGTGAGCGCCGCGGTCGCCGATTGCGTATTCGTGGCCGCCACCAGCGCCCGCGCGCGCACCATTGCCCTGCCGCCTCTCGATGCCCGCGAGGCGGCCGCCACCTTATGCGGGCACGCGCGCTCGGGTCCGGTGGGGCTTTTGTTCGGGGCCGAGCGCACCGGGCTCACCAACGAGGAGGTGG
>DAHWGZ010000055.1 GCA_027335965.1 Acidiferrobacter sp. | reverse complement strand
TATTGGGAGACCGGCGATGAGGACAGCACGTTTCGCTGGAACAATTACCTAAGCCGCTATCATGCCCGGCATACGGATGTGATGGATGTGCTGTCGGGCTACCAGGCACGCGCCACGGCGCCCCTGGACGACATATCGGCGTTTCTCGGCTTTCCCGGCAAGCAAGGCCATGACGGCGCCGAGGTCTGGGACCGTTATCGCCGCGGCGAGATCGACGGCATCCGCGACTACTGCGAGACCGACGTCTTGAACACCTATCTCGTGTTCCTGCGGTTGGAGCTCATGCGCGGGCACCTCACGCCCGAGGCCCATGGGCAGGAGGAGGAGCGGCTGAAGGCTGTCCTGGCTGCCGCCGGCAAGCCGCATCTGTCGGCGTTTTTGCAGGCGTGGGAGGCGGCCGGCGCATGAGGGCCCGGCGCCTGCCGGAGGACGCGACCTGTGTCATCGCCTCCCTGAATCATGATGGTTCCGGCGTCGGACACTGCGATGGCAAGGTGGTGTTCGTGGATGGCGCGTTGCCAGGCGAGGAGGTGCGATTTCGTTATGCCGGGCGCCGGCGCCGCTACGACATGGGCGTGGTGCAAGAGATCCTGTTGCGCTCCGCAAAGCGCGTGGAGGCGCGGTGCGCGCATTTCGGCGTGTGCGGCGGTTGTCAGCTCCAGCACCTGGAGCCGGCCGCCCAGCTAGCCGCCAAGGAGGGCATCGTGCGCGAGGCCTTCGCCCATATCGCCCAGCTGGAGTGCGCGGACTGGGCGCCCCCGGTCGCGGGTCCGGTCTTCGCTTATCGGCGCAAGGCCCGGCTCGGGGCGCGGGTCGTCGACAAGAAGGGCGGGCTTTTGCTGGGGTTTCGCGAGCGCCGACATTCCTATATCGCGCCCCTGTCCTACTGCCACACGCTCGATGCGCGCCTCGGCGCGCGTCTTGCCGACGTGAAGGCGCTCATCGAGGGCCTGTCCCGCCCCGAGGCCATCCCGCAGATCGAGTTCGCGGCCGGCGACGATGCCGCGGCCTTGGTGCTGCGCCATCTGCGCGAGCTGAGCGACGCGGACCGGCGGGCGCTCGCGACCTTCGGGGAGACGCATGGATTTGCCATGCATGTCCAGGCCGGCGGGCCGGAGACCATGCAGTATGTGGGCGGCCCCGGTGAGACCCTGCACTATGCCCTGCCGGAGTTTGCCGTCGACCTGAACTTCGGGCCCCTGGATTTCATTCAAGTGAACGGCGAGACCAACAAGGCCATGGTGGCGCAGGCGGTGGACTGGCTGGGGCTTCACGCCGGCAGTCGCGTGCTCGACCTTTTCTGCGGTCTTGGAAATTTCACGCTGCCCATCGCGCGGCGCGCGGCCTCGGTATTGGGTGTCGAGGGCCTGCCCGCGCTGGTCGACAAGGGGTGCGCCAATGCCCGCGCCAACGGCCTCGACAACGCCACGTTCGCATCGGCGGACCTGGACGCCGAGACCCTGGGCGATCTGCTCGGGGACCGGCTGTTCGACGCAGCGCTCCTCGATCCCCCGCGGACCGGGGCGATGGCGGCGGTCAGGACGCTCGCGGCACGCGGCGTGCCGCGACTCGTCTATGTGTCGTGCAATCCCGCGACCTTGGCGCGCGACGCGCAGTGGCTCGTGCGCGAGGCGGGGTATCGCCTGGCGCGCGCAGGCGTCGTGGACATGTTCCCGCAGACCCATCACGTCGAGGCCATGGCCTTGTTTACGAGGGACGGCTAGATGCCCTACATCGAGATCGATGTCGCCACCCAGCGGTTGCGGCTCTGCGAGCGCGAGGGCGGGCGCGTGCTCTGGGACATCGCGGTGGCCACCGCCAAAAACGGCGTGGGCGAGCGCTATGGGAGTTATCAGACGCCACGGGGCCTGCATGTCGTGCGCGCCAAGGTCGGCGCCGGCGCCGCGCGCGGGACGGTGTTCGTCGGGCGTCGCCCGACTGGCGAGATCTATAGCCCGGCCTTGCGTCGCCTCCACCCCCAAAGGGACTGGGTGCTGACGCGCATCCTGTGGTTGAGCGGGCTTGTGGTGGGCGCAAATCGTCTGGGCGAGGTCGATACCATGCGCCGTTATATCTACATCCATGGGGCCCCGGACGAGGACCCCATGGGCATACCCTCGTCGCACGGCTGCATCAAGATGCGTAACGACGAGGTCATGGAACTCTTTGATCGGGTGCCGCCCGGCACCCGCGTGCGTGTCATTGCGTAAGGAGACGCTATGTCCTTGGGTCCAGTCATGATGGATTTGGTGGGAACCACGCTGCAGCCGCAGGAGCGCGAACAGCTGCGCCACCCGCTGGTCGGGGGCGTGATTCTCTTTAGCCGGAATTACGAGAACCCGGCCCAATTGCGCGCGCTGACCGCGGAGATCCGCGCCCTGCGCAACCCCCCGCTCATTATCACGGTCGATCACGAAGGCGGGCGCATCCAGCGTTTCCGGGAGGGGTTCACCGCCCTTCCGGCGGGCGCGCGCATCGGCGAGATCCATGCGCTCGATCGCGCGCGTGGGCGCAAGCTGGCGCACGCGGCGGGCTATGTCATGGCCGCCGAACTGCTGGCCCATGGCGTGGACATGAGCTTTGCGCCGGTGCTCGATCTCGGGCGCGGCGTGAGCACCGTGATCGGTGACCGGGCATTCGCCGAAGATCCGCTGGTAGTGACCGAGCTCGCCCGGCAATATGTGCTGGGCATGACGCAGGCGGGGATGGCGGCCTGCGGCAAGCACTTTCCCGGGCACGGCGGGGTGATGGGGGATTCGCATACCGAATTGCCGGTCGACGACCGCCCGCTGTCGGTCCTGAAGAACGCCGACCTCGTGCCGTTCGCGCGCCTGGGTCCGACGGTGCTGGCGGCGGTCATGCCCGCGCATGTCGTGTATCCGCGGGTTGACGCGGAACCCGCCGGCTTCTCGCGCGTGTGGCTGCAAGAGGTGTTGCGCAAGACGCAGCGCTTCAGCGGGGTGATCTTCAGCGACGACCTCAGCATGGCCGGCGCCCATGGCGCAGGCGACCTCGGCGAGCGCGCCCGCAAGGCCCTGGCCGCGGGTTGCGATGTCGTGCTGGCGTGCAACGACCCGCAAGGGCTCGATGGCCTGCTCGGGGCGCTCGCAGGCTACGCCAACCCCTTGTCGCAGGCGCGCATGACGCGCCTGCACGGGCGCCCGGCGTGGACCGCAGACGAGCTTGCCGCAAACCCCGACTATCACGCGTCCTGCGAGCTCTTGCGGTCATCGTTTAGCGAGTCGCCATGAGCGCAGCGGCAAGGCGGCGGGCATCGCCCAAGCGGGAGGCGGCCGGCCCGCCGGGGCGCGCGGCGGCGGCGCTGTCGCGTTGCCGGCAGTGCGCGAGGCTCGCGGCGTTTCGTGACGAGATCAAGGACCGCCACCCCGAGTACCGCTGCCGGCCGGTGCCGGTGTTCGGCGATGAGTCCGCGCGCCTCGTGATCGTGGGGCTTGCGCCCGGACTCCATGGCGCCAACGCCACAGGCCGCCCGTTTACCGGCGACTTCGCGGGCATCCTGCTCTACGAGACCCTTCATCGCCTGGGGATCGCCAATCGCGCGCAGTCGCTGGCGGTGGGCGATGGGCTGGTGCTGGCCGGCGCGCGCATCACCAATGCCGTCAAATGCGTGCCCCCGGCCAATCGTCCGACCGCGGAGGAGATCCGGACCTGCGCGCCCTATCTGAACGCGGAGCTTGCCGCGCTACCCGAGGGTGGCGTTATCATGGCCCTGGGCCGCATTGCCCACGAGGCCGTGCTGCGGGCCTACGGCGCGCCGCTTTCGCGTTACCGCTTCGCGCACGGCGCGCGTCATGAGGTGGCGGGTCGCATCGTGTGGGATTCTTATCATTGCAGCCGCTACAACACGCAGACACGGCGCCTGACCGCGACCATGTTCGAGGAGGTCATGAGGGCCGCCGCACGCGAGGTGTCATGAGCGATCTACGCGAGTTGGTGCGAGGTCTGGGGGATTGCCCGGGGGTCTACCGCATGCTGGACGAGGGTGGGGTGGTGCTCTATGTCGGCAAGGCCGTGAGCCTGCGCCGGCGCGTGAGCAGCTACCTCAGGCCCGCGAAGAGCCCGCGGATCGCCTCGTTGATGGCCGCCGTGCGCCATATCGAGGTCACGGTGACGCACACCGAGACCGAGGCCCTGCTGCTCGAAAACAACCTCATAAAATCTTTAAGACCTCGCTATAACGTCTTGTTAAGAGACGATAAAAGCTACCCAATGATCTTTCTCGGCGGGGCTTCGGATTTCCTCCGGCTGGGGTTTCATCGCGGCGCGCGCCGCGAGCCCGGGCGCTATTTCGGACCCTACCCCAGCGCCACCGCCGTGCGCGAGACCCTGAATCTCCTCCAGCGGGTGTTCCCGGTCCGCCAGTGTGAGGACTCGGTGTTCCGCAACCGCACGCGCCCGTGCCTGCAATATCAGATCCACCGATGTTCCGGGCCGTGCGTCGGGCTCGTGGACAAGGACACCTATGCGCGCGATGTCGAGCACACCTTGTGGTTTCTCGAGGGGCGCAACAAGACGCTGCTCGGCGACTTGAAGCGGCAGATGAGCGAGGCCGCGGCAAGGCTCGATTTCGAGCAGGCCGCGCGACTGCGCGATCGCGTGGTGCTTTTGAGCGCCGTGCAGGAGCGCCAGTACGTGGACAACGACAAGGGTGATGCCGACGTCCTGGCGGTGGCCGAGGAGGAGGGCGTGCTGGCCGTCGCGATCCTGGCGGTGCGCGGGGGGCGGCAGTTGGGCTGCAAGACGCTCTTTCCGCGCGTCCCCGAGGCCTTGTCCGCCGAGGAGGCGCTGGCGGCCCTTCTCCCGCAATATTATCTCGGGCAATCGCCACCCACGCACATCTATCTCGGGACCCCGGTCCCGGGGCGCGAGTGGATCGCCCAGGCGCTGCGCGTGGACTCCGGGCATGCGGTGACGATAGCGGTACCCGCGCGCGGAATCCCCCGCCAGTGGGTGGCCTTGGCGCGGACCAACGCCGTCGATGCCCTGCGCCGCAGGCGCGCGGAGCGCGCCGGCCACGCGGCGCGCTTTGCGGCGATGACGGCGGCCCTTTCGCTGACCGCGGCCACGCGTGTCGAATGCTTTGATATCAGTCACACGCAAGGCGAGCTGCCCGTGGCTTCGTGCGTGGTGTTCGGACCGGACGGGCCGATCAAGAGCGACTATCGGCGTTTCCATATCGAGGGCGTGGGCGCCGGGGACGACTATGCGGCCATTGGCCAGGCGGTCGCGCGCCGCTACGCCAAGGCCCCGCTGCCCGATCTCGTGCTGATCGACGGTGGCGCGGGGCAGGTGGCGCGCGCCCACGAGGCCTTGCAGGGCCTGGGACTGGAGGCGCGGATCCTGGGCATCGCCAAGGGGCCGGAGCGTCGATTCGGGGATGAGGAGTTCCACGAGCCGGGGCGCGCCGAACCCTTCACTCTCGATCACGCGCCCGCGGCCTTGGTGTTTTTGGCGTCGGTGCGCGACGAGGCCCACCGATTTGCCATAACCGGGCATCGCGCGCGGCGCGCCAAGGCGCGGCTCGTATCGGACCTCGACAGCATCCCCGGGGTCGGGCCGAAGCGCCGCCAGACCCTGGTCAAGGCCTTGGGAGGCACGCGTTTCGTGGCGCAGGCCGAACTTGCCGATCTCGAGCGGCTTCCGGGCATCAGTAGGGAGCTTGCGCGCCGTATCTATGACATCTTTCATGCCAAAGGCGAACCGTGCCCCTGAATGCGCCCAATATTCTGACGTTGCTGAGAATCGCCCTCATCCCGGTGTTCGTGCTCGTGTATTTCCTGCCGGTGTCGTGGGCCAATGTCGGGACCGCCGGGTTCTTCTTGCTGGCGGCGCTTACCGACTGGCTGGATGGCTATCTCGCGCGCCGGTGGAACCAGTCATCGGCGTTCGGGGCCTTTCTCGATCCGGTGGCGGACAAATTGATGGTGGCGGCGGCGCTCATCATGATCGTGGCCAATCCCAAGCTCCATCCACCACTGCTCAGCACCTCGCTCTTTTCCGTCGTCGTGTTGGTCATTATCGGTCGCGAGATCGCCGTCTCGGCGCTGCGCGAGTGGATGGCGGAGGTGGGTAAGCGCAAGAGTGTTGCGGTGTCGGTGGTGGGCAAGTTCAAGACCGGCGTGCAGATGGTGGCAATCCTGCTGCTGCTCTACGAGCGGCCGGTCGTCGGCGTCTCGGCGTTTAGGGCGGGAGAGATCCTTCTTTATGTGGCGGCCCTGCTCACGCTCTGGTCGATGGGGGTTTACCTGAAGGCGGCGTGGCCGGAGCTCACGAGGACGGAGGATGGTGCGCGCTAGCCGTCATGGGCCCCGCGCGGAGGCCCGGCCTTTGCGATGCGGGGGACCGGGGCGCGCGCCCGCGTGCCCCCGGCTTCATGCCGAACGCGAACGGATGCCCAGGACGTAGTTTTCCTGCCCGGATGTCTCGATGGCGCCCGGACGTACGGCGCGAACCCGCTCGATGGCGGTCGCGGGCTCCATGCCGAGTTCAACCAAAAGGCGCGCCGCGATCGTGCCGGCCCGCCCAAGCCCGCCGCGGCAATGGACCAGGATGTCTTTCCCGCCGCGTAGCAGTTTTCGAAGCGTGTGGCCCGCGGCCTCCCAGGTCTTGGCGAATTCCCCATCAGGTATCGACACGTCCGTGATCGGAAGGTGGAACCACAGCATGCCCCTGTGGCGCACTTCCGGCCCCAGTCGTTCCACGCGCAGGAGGGCGAATTCCTCTTGTCTCAGGAGGGTGACGACGGCCGCCGCCCCCCAATCCCGGATGGCGTCGAGGTCGAGGGAAAGGTCGCGGTCCCAAGAGCCGGTGAGGGCGTTCGGGTCGTATTTGCCCGGGCAAAAGGTGATGCCGACGCGCCCCAGCGCGGGCCCCGCGGATACCGCCGCGATCATCAAGGGATGCGTGAGCGAGGTTCTGGCCATCTATGACTCCGGGTGCTCTTTTGGTGTGCCCTGAACATGCCGCTGCAGGACGGATCGTACCGACATGCGAAGATTGGCGTTCTTTATGCCGCATCCGGCCCGCCAGGAGGCATCATATCAGGAGCGGGCCGAAAGGGGAGGGAGCACACCGCTTTGGATAGAGTGCTTGCGGCATGTCGGGCGGCGCGATGGCTTAATGTCCCTCCAAAATCACGGACGCCCGGTTCAGGCCGCGCTCCTGCTTGAAGCGTTCGGGAGACAGGCACCCGAGCGGGCGCTTGATGCGATCGACGATCGGCGGCGCCATGAAGAACGCGGCCCTCCATGGCCCGCGCCTGCTCGCGCGACGCATCCCGCAGCCGGGTAGCGCCGCCCATCTCCCTGTGGGCTTTCTCTTCCGCGGCGCCCGAAAGCCCGCCTTGATCCATGGCGGGACATTCACGATCCGCGCGACCCGCTCGTCTACCCCCACTCCGTCCCATTGGCAATATGGCACCGGCCCGCAGAATCCTGGCGCAGTCTTTGCCAGCGCGCCCCGCGCGTCGGCGCCTTGGCAAACAAGGCGAGGCCGTAGATGTCGCCCACATAGCGCACGTCGAGCCGATAGCGGTAGCCGGGGCGCAGCTCCAATGTGGCTTCATCGCTCATGTCTCCCGCTTCAGAAAACAGGCCAAACCGGGAGAAATCCACCAGAACCAGCAGTCGCTGGCCCGTTGGCAGGCCGATCTTGGTCACGGCGCGGTTCAGCCTCACAAGGCCCAGATACGTCGTTCGGCAAGCGGCGGCCGTGCGGTAGATCTGGAGAGTGGTAACCATTCTGGAAAACAGGGAGCCGATCCGCACATTCCTGGCGACGCGCAGATTCAGGTCTCGTTCGTTGCGATAGAGCTTCGTGGTTGCGCATCCGCCCAGAAGACCCGAACACAGAAGCACAGCCGCCGCAAGCCACCGGGATGGCGCGATCTTCGCGATGGGCGTTCTCATCGCGTCAAATCCGGGCAACCGGTATTTTTCCCCGTTGCCCAGCCCGTCACCGTGGTAAAGATCAGGTCGGCGCCAAACCTGTCGTAATAGACGTGAACATGGGTTTTCCGAGGACCTAGCCGCCTGATGTCAGCCACCAGTTCATAGGGGCCACGCTTAGGGATCTTTTGAACATAATCGGCGTCGACTTGCAGCATCTGCACCGCCAGTTCCGCCCCTGTGGGCAAGACGCGCCATGTGGAATGATACACATTGGTGCTTGTGCCCTGCACTTCCGTGCCATACATTCCCGGTTCCATGAACGTCAGATTCACGCGTTTATCGAGGCAGCGCCCGGATTCGACACGCAAGGTCCTTGCGACGTTCACGAAGGGACGATCGACCGTGAAGGTCGCGGTCTTCATCAATGTGGTATGAGCCGTCGCAAACGATCGGAACTGCCCAGGCGTCATGGGCATGGCGCACCCTGACGCGGCGGCTACCGCCAAAATGGAAACGATTGCGCGAATTTTATTCATATTATGGTCTTCTCCCTTACGAAAATGTCCACGCAGCCATCACGCAAAGCATCCCCATATGGGGCTGGGACGAAACCTGGCTGGTCGTGCGTGGTGATGGGACGCAAGCCCTCCCTCCGTGTCTTTTCAGCCGGAGATTTTATGTATTGCTCGATATCGGAACCATAACAAACGTCTCCCCGTACGGAAGTGTAGTGCCAGATTTTGAAAACAACAATGGTTATTATGAACGGAAATAATGGGCGCGTTACATGGAACGGGTGACGGACCCGCGCGCCGTCAACGCTTGTGCCCCTCAAAGCCAGGCCAGCGTGCGCCGCGACGTCTGTACGACGTCCTTGTGCCGATAGCGGCGGCTTGCGAGGCCGCGCGGCTTTCATGCGGACCGGAAGCGCATATTGCCGGAGGACATGGCTTTGACCATGATCAACGCAGGCGCCCCAGGCTTGGAATTTCGAACCATAAATCAGGTCGGGCGGTGTTGCGACGCGGGCCCCATTCGCAACGATCATTGCCGGCCATGGGTCGCGTGACCCGCGGCATGAGTCCGGCAGGGGGAGTGACCAGAAATCCGGCTCGCCGAAGGTGACGACGGCGCCAGATCAAGGACGAAGGCTATCCACGATAGGTCAGGAGATGATTGGGGTGTCGATGGGGCGGGCGTTGACGCCCGCCCCGGGTTTTGGCGTCACATCAAGGCTTCAGGGCCGCATAGCCTTGCATCTCCTTGCGGGCGACCTCGAGGACGCCGGCGGGAACTATGCGTGCAAACGTAAATATGTCCTTGCGCACTAGGTGAGTGGCAAGCATGGCGTTGTGGCATGCACGGATCTTCAGGCCGTGAGCGGCTAGCTTCTTAAGCGGTATCCGGTTATGGGCGTCATTCCAGACCGACAGCATGCGTATCCCCGGTCCAAAGGCCACAAGCTCCAGGCGATAGCGCCGGGGGTTGTTGCCAAAGGCCTTTTCGATATTGGTCAGGACCGCGACTGCGTAGTTCCACCGGGCGGGCGCGGCGCTATCGACCTCGATCACGGCCTTCAATACCTTGCCTTTGAAGAATGTGGGTGTCGGTAAAGGATGGCTGTTATAGAAGGCGGGATAACTATTATAGGATGCCGGGCCGTAATGAACCGCCCACGCCTTGGGCAGTCCCAGAAAAATCGTGGCCACGATGACCAGCAGGGCTTGATACGATCGCAACGGATAGGTACGCATGACTTGTCTCCTCTCAATTAGGCTCTTCCGGGTTTCGTGTGGGT
>DAHWGZ010000559.1:267-544 GCA_027335965.1 Acidiferrobacter sp. | reverse complement strand
CTGTGGAACCGCATCCACATCGACCACGTCCAGATCACGGCCGCCGAGACCCTGGGCATCGAAGGCCGCGGGGGTTACTACGAAGAGACCGGCGTTTTGCGCGACATGGTGCAAAACCATCTGCTGCAGGTCTTGAGCCTGGTGGCGATGGAACCTCCCCTATCGTTCGATGCCGACGCCGTGCGCGACAAAAAGACCGAGGTGTTTCGCGCCCTCCGGCGTTTCGCCGGTCGCGAGGATGTGGCCACCGCCACCGCGCGTGGCCAGTACGGAGCAA
>DAHWGZ010000559.1:0-257 GCA_027335965.1 Acidiferrobacter sp. | reverse complement strand
CTGTGGAACCGCATCCACATCGACCACGTCCAGATCACGGCCGCCGAGACCCTGGGCATCGAGGGCCGCGGGGGTTACTACGAAGAGACCGGCGTTTTGCGCGACATGGTGCAAAACCATCTGCTGCAGGTCTTGAGCCTGGTGGCGATGGAACCTCCCCTGTCGTTCGATGCCGACGCCGTGCGCGACAAAAAGACCGAGGTGTTCCGTGCCCTCCGGCGTTTCGCCGGTCGCGAGGATGTGGCCGCCGCCACCGC
>DAHWGZ010000558.1 GCA_027335965.1 Acidiferrobacter sp. | reverse complement strand
TCTCGCTGCTGGGGGCCAAGGGGGCGGAGATCGCCGCGAGCGCCGGGTCGGGCCAGGCCTTTTTATCCACGGCCGCCGAGGGCGTCCCCGGCCGCGCCCTGGCGCTCCTCCACGAGCGCGTGCGGCACGCTGATACCCCCCGCCTTTTCGAAAACATCGATCAATGGCTGGACGATGAGGCGTTACGAGGCAGCGCCATGATGCTCGGCCTTACGTCGGCCCTCACCGTCCCATGGAAACACGAAGGCCGAGTTGCGGGCATCCTTGGGATAATCGCCGGCGAATGCGAGTTTTTTGACGAAGACATGAGGCGGCTCATGGAGGCCCTCGGCAACGATATCGGCTTTGCCGTGGACAACTACGAGCGCCGCCAGGAACTCATGCGCCGGTCTCTCCACGACCCGCTGACCACGCTGCCCAATCGCGCCTATTTCGAGCGCTCGACCCTTTCTGCCATGGCACGCGCGGCGCGTTCCGGGCACATGATGGCGCTCGGGGTCATGGATCTGGATGGCTTCAAGGAGTGGAACGACCTTCAAGGGCAC
>DAHWGZ010000557.1 GCA_027335965.1 Acidiferrobacter sp. | reverse complement strand
GAACCTTGGGCTCGCTTCACTTTGGCAAGGCCCTTATTATCCATGGATTCGCCCGGCGCGTCTTGGGGGAGGCGCGCCGCTTCGGGCCGCCCGCCCTCAGGCCTCCCGGCCTTTGGCGCCGCCGCCGTGGCGGGCGATGAAACCGGTCACGAAGTCGCGCAATCGGGGCAGACCCCGGTCGCGGAAACCGCGGCGCTCGGCCTTTCGATCAACCTCCGGGAGCCCCCAACGGCAACCGAGCATGGCCTTCATGACATACATCGCCTCGGCGCGCGGGCCCTTCGCGCAGCGCAGGAGATAGCCCGCGGGCTCGCGCGCGACCGTCTCGCGGAAGCCCTCGGCCTGGGCGTCCGCGAGCAGGGGCGCGCGCGCCGGGATGTTGATATAGGCAAGGCCGAGGTCCTGGGCGACGAGCGGACCATCCTTGGGCCCCTTCCTCTCGCCCGGCTCCCGGAAATCCACGACCGCATGGACGCCTTCGGCCGCCAACCGGCGCAATTCCCGTTCGCTGGGGGCACCCCCGACATAGACGTCGACGGCGACTT
>DAHWGZ010000556.1 GCA_027335965.1 Acidiferrobacter sp. | reverse complement strand
TTGGGGTTTGGGGGGTGGACTGGAAGTACGCCGCGCCGCGCACGTTGTCGTGGTGGACCGGCGGGATGGCAGACGCCCCCTCAGGGGTCGTGGCGGGCGGGGGTTGCTGATCGAGCCGCGCCTCGAGGATGGATTTCACGCTTTTGAGCACCGGCGAGCCGATCGCAAGCGCCCGCTGGCAGGCGGCCTCCAGGCGCACGTTCCCATACCGCTTGCCGAGATTCAGGAGCCCCAGACAGGCGCGGTAGCCCTGCTCGGGGTGCGGGCGGTGGTCGAACTGCCATTGCACGATGGCCTGGGTCTTGGGGCCGATGCTGTGCGCCCAGCGTAAGAGCCGCCCGGGCGTCCACTCCCGGTGCCGGCGATGGGCCTCGGGCATGTGTTCGGCAAGCGTCGTGAACTTCCCGCGCGCGAGCGCGCGGGCATGGACGGCCACACGCTTGCTCTTGAAGAAGAACTCGACGGTTGAGGCGGTCTGAAGTGGTCCCTACGCAGCGGACCTCATAGACGGGTCTTGATCTGGGTGTTGCATTCTGCGCGCATACT
>DAHWGZ010000555.1 GCA_027335965.1 Acidiferrobacter sp. | reverse complement strand
CATGCGCGGCCGGCACGACACGTCCGGCGGTACGGTACGGACCGCCGGCGCCGAGCAGCAGGGCCCCCTCGGCATCGAGGGTCACCACCACCGATCGCGCGCCAGTGACGTCGAGGAGACGGCCCTCGTAACGGGCGATGAAGCCGGCGCGATCATCCAGCGGTACGCCGCCTGCCCCCAAAAGTCGCATGGCCTCCGCGAAGTTGGGCTTCGCCACAAGCGGCGCGAGATCGCGGTAGCGCCCGGGGTCCTTGGCATCGACGATCCATGCCAACCCCTGGCCCCGCAGGCGCTTCAAGGCCTCGCGCAGGACCGGGCCCATGAGACCCAGCCCATAGTCCGACACGACCACGGCATCGCAGCCGGCCACCGCGGCCGACAGCGCGGCGGCCAGCCGCGCGGCAAGCGCGGCGTCCACCGGCCCCACATCGCCCTCATCGAAACGCGCCACGAGCTGATCGTCACAACGTAGCCGCTGCTTGACCACGGTCCGCCGGTTGCAAGCGACGACACCGGCGCAATCCACGCCCTGACGTTCGATAAGCG
>DAHWGZ010000554.1 GCA_027335965.1 Acidiferrobacter sp. | reverse complement strand
ATCGCCGGCGGTCGCGCCCGCGCGGTCCCGCTGGCCCGCCTGGCGCCGGCTGTAAAAAAAGTGGGGGGCGGCATGTCGGTTGCCGGCGCGGCGCGCATGCACGGCGTCAGCGAGGCGACGCTGCGCCGCCACCTGCGCCGTAAGCCTGTGCCTGTGCTGTAATCCTGCTGTAACGCGGGGGCATTTTGAGACATTTTGAGGCAGTGAGGGGCATTGGAATTGCGTTATAAATCATGCCATTATATGCTATTGACTGCATAGAGATGTCATTTAGTCATCCTCCTAAGCGGCAGGTCGCCGGTTCGATTCCGGCCCGGGGCACCATAAAATCAATAAGTTACGATACACCCATAGTAAATAATCGGCCAACCCGTCTTGAGTCAGTTGAAGCTTTGAGTTAGGAGCGGGGCGGTTATCAGGCCCACCCAAAAAAGATTGCTGGACACGAGGATGACGGTGCTTTAGGTATTCGGCTCTATCCGACTTTCCCCACGGTATCGGCTTGATAATCAGGTAGGTCTGGTAGGTGTGGCGGCGTAAACGGGCCA
>DAHWGZ010000553.1 GCA_027335965.1 Acidiferrobacter sp. | reverse complement strand
CCAACGAGTATGCGCGCAGAATGCAACACCCAGATCAAGACCCGTCTATGAGGTCCGCTGCGTAGGGACCACTTCATCTTATGCGCCTTGACCCCAGCATTACTGCCGAGGGCGGCTGGGGCACCTGTCTGCAGGATCCGTACGGGGGTAGTGCGTGCTACTACGATACGCGCGTCCAGATCGAGAAGACGATGGTGCCCAAGGAAGGCATGTATATTCGGGAGGCGCGTATCTGATCTGGCGCGGGAAAGCCCTTATCATCAGAAGTGATGGGGCGTTTTGCGGCCCTTGGTCATGGGGGCCGCTCGGCCCGTTTTTGAAAGATGGCGGGGGTTTCGATGGCTCGGCCCGGCGAACGACAGGCGACTTCTGAAGTGCTTCGGATATTTTCCGGCCTGTTCGATGGACCGCCACCGCCTGCGGTGGCGGAGGCGTTGCTGCACGATACCATTCCGCCGCTATGGCGGATACAGGATTGCCCGCCCCGCGATCAGGGTGCGCAAATCGGCAACTTCGAGAGCCAGTACGAGGCGCTCTTTCTCATCCCT
>DAHWGZ010000552.1 GCA_027335965.1 Acidiferrobacter sp. | reverse complement strand
TGGGAAATGCCCTGTCCGGACTCAGGCCGTAGTGGGCAGCCACCTTGACGCAGGAGAAAGGCCGATAGGCGCTGCTTGGCCTGTAGCTCCAGGGCCTTGATGTCTTCTCGGGCGCGGGTGAGGTCGCGCACCGCCTCTTGCTCGGGGCCTGGGACCCAGACCGCCGTGAGCTCACCGGCGCGATGCAAGCGGGCGAGCGATTCACTGTCCCGGCGATCGGTCTTTGCCCGATCGCCGGGCTTTGTGGGGATGAGCGAGGGGGCGACCACGGCGCAGGCATGGCCCAGATGGGTTAGCTGGCGATAGATCCCATAACCGCAGGGGCCGGCCTCGTAGCAGAAGGACAGGACTTCCCCCTGGGGGCTTAGCTTCTTCACGAGTTTCGCCACCGCCTCCGGGGTGTTGGCGATCTCCCCATAATAGCGGGGCTTGCCCTGACCGGCGTCGGCCACAGCCACCGCGATCGTGTCTTTATGTGTATCCAAGCCTATGTACTTGCTAAACTTCGTCATGACCTGCCCCCTCAATTGTGGCTCTGAGTTAATGGT
>DAHWGZ010000551.1 GCA_027335965.1 Acidiferrobacter sp. | reverse complement strand
GGAGTATTCGGTGTTATCCATGATCGATCGCTTCCTTCAGTGTCAGTATCTAGCGGATTCCGTAAACGCGAAGGGCGTCCCTACGGCCGGCGTCGGGCAACCCTTGAAGGTGGCCCACAAGCACCACCCCTCGCCAACGCCTATCGTAACACTTCAGGGCCGGATACGAGATTGGCGCGTTGACACTCCGTGCGGGCCACACCGCCCGCGATCTTCCAGCGCGTCTCCGAAGGGCGTGAGTCTTGGGCCATGGGGTCATTGATCAGGATGTGCCGATCCGCCAGATAGAGGACGCGGCCGGCGAAACGCGCCCGCGCGATTCCAATGGGACGTCCACAGCTTCCAGCAGATCTGAAACGCCACGACCGTCTTGCCGGTGCCGGTGGCCATCGTGAGCCGAATGCGCCATCGGCCCTGTAGCACCGCCTGGACGGCGCGGTGGATGGTGATCTCCTGGTAGTAGCGCAGTGATTTGCCGCTTTAATGGGAATGGCACTTACTTAAACCCGTAGCACTACAAATGCCCATATCTGCGTACTTGTTCACGG
>DAHWGZ010000550.1 GCA_027335965.1 Acidiferrobacter sp. | reverse complement strand
GCTCCGGTCATGATCTTCGGCATAATCGATCCGGTAGAGGGCCTTCATCATGCGCTGCGACAGCATGCGTTGCCGGCCGGCGAGATT
The DNA here is from genome assembly GCA_027335965.1 of Acidiferrobacter sp. The sequence continues at coordinate 462 of DAHWGZ010000550.1, read as the reverse complement.
CACCGCCACCGCATTCCTCTGGATCTGCGAGGCCAGGGTGAAGTTCAAGACCAGCACGCAGAGATCGAGTACCAGGAACAAGGCAATCGAGGACACGAGCGTGCGATACTTGGCGGCGATGCGCATGGGCGCCATGCCTTCAGTCATATAGAAACCCCTCTCATGTGATCGTTCCCCGATCCCTCGCAAAAACGGGGCCAACCCGCACGCTTTCGTGCAAGTGACTGTTTCTTCTCCATTAAGAGGCGCTCTATGCCCGCAAGATGCGACACCAGGCTGATCCATTGCGAGGCGCGCGATGCGCCTTGCGCCCCCGTGTAGGGCGCAGCGCCTTGTCAGACAAGCGGCCTGGGCTATTCTTTCCCAAACGGGGTGTACCCATGCCGGACGATGCCAGATGAGTGTGGTGCCTGAAACGAACGGCGACCGCGGCGATGCGCCGCGACGGCGGATACTCGTGGT
>DAHWGZ010000054.1 GCA_027335965.1 Acidiferrobacter sp. | reverse complement strand
CCGAGCGCGATCTGCGCATGAGCAAGGTCAAACAAAAGGTCTCGGGCTGCTTCCGTAAGGCCGAGTAGCGCTGAGCCTACTGCCGTATCTCAAGCACCCTGCAGACACAGGCCCACCAAGGCGCCAATCCCCTGATCGCCATCCCAATGGCGCTTTCCGATCAGCTGTATGCGGCACCGGGCAAGCAGCCGCCCTTCCTCGATGGCAAGGGTCCCCGTCGGGTCCGCCCACAAGCCCAAACTCGTGGGCGGCCCAAGAGCGGCAAGCGCCACCGCCCTGCGGCACCAGGAAGCGGGCTCGCGCCCCTGAGGGGCCCTGTGGGCGGCACCGCAGTACCCGACCGGCACTCGGGCCTCGGATAGAAAAACTTGGCTATACCTGCCAGAATACAAAAAATCTTCGTGGCGGTCCGAAAATCATGGCGACCACCGTGGGCTACGAGTTCCTGCGCGACACCTTCCGGCTGAGCGCCTTCTCACCGGTACGCCCGGCGCGCGTAAAGCCCGTGACCCGGGTGGTCGCGGATGCCCGCGGCCTTGCGGTCCCGCGCGCGGTGGCGCCTACGACCGACGATCCCCTGGATCATCTGTTGTTCGCTCTCAAACATGAGGGCACGAACCTGCCGATCCTGGCGGAAGCACTCCCCCGATTGGACCCGAAGGCCCTGTGGACCGCCCTGCGCCGATCACCCACCGGGGCCTCTATATTCGGATCGCCTGTTATCTTTGGGAACAGTTGAGCGGGCGCACACTCGAGGACCTCCCATCGATCGGCGGGCCGACCGCACCCCTCTTCGACCCGCGCCGTTGCGTGACCGCTCCCGGCGCGCGCAACGCGCGCTGGCGGGTGCGGTTCAACGGTTTGGGCTCCCTTGGCTATTGTGCCACGGTCGAGCGGACCCCGACCGTTCAGGCCGCAATGGCCTCGGATCTCTTGGGGCGCGCGCAAGCATTCGCATCCTCCTTGAGCCCTATCCTTCGGGAGCGGGCGCTGGCCTGGGCCTATCTACACGAGACCGAGTCCTCATTCGCCATTGAGCGCGAGGCGCCGAGTGAGGACAAGGCGCGCACCTTTCGGCGCCTGCTGCGTCAAGCGCACGATCCGCACCCCCTATCCGAGACCTATCTGGCGGCGCTGCAAAGGAGTGTCCTCACAAACCCCTGGGATCGGGCGGCGGCCTACCGTACCGGTCAGAACTGGCTGCGCGGGCCGCTCCGCGGCGCCGCAGGGGTCACCTATATCCCGCCGCCACCGGACCTGCTCGCGGAGTTGATGCCTGAGTGGTGCGCCTGGACAGAGGATGCGCCCCGACTTATCGACCCCGTGGTCGCCGCCTCGATCGCGTCCTTCGGCTTCGTGTTCCTGCATCCCTTCCTCGACGGTAATGGGCGCCTGTCGCGGTTTCTCTTCCACCAGACACTCTGCCGATCGGGGCGTCTGGCCAACGGATGGCTCTTGCCCGTGTCGGTGGCGATAAAAAAGCATGAGGGCGACTATCTCGCCGTGCTTCAGGCCTATTCGCGCCCCTTGACCGAACGGTGGGCAGTGCGTTGGATCGACGAGGGCCAGTACGAGATGACGTTTCAGGGATCTTTGGCGCTCTATCGTTATTGGGACGCCACGGATTGCGTGGCTTTGGGATACCGGATGGCCGAACAGGCGCTGGAGGGGGAATTGCGCGCAGGGGTCGACTATCTGAACCGCTACGACCGGATCACCCAGGCGGTCGGGGCACGGTTTGATGTGCGCGGGAGCGACCTTGCCACCCTGATCGTGGCCTGCCTCGACCAGGGTGGGCGCATCTCGAAGAACCGCCGCAGCCAGTTCGCGGCGCATGTGCCCGAAGAGGTGTTCGCGGCGATCGAGGCATGCACCCAAGAGGTCTTGGCGGGCACGGCGGGCCGGTAAGGCACGGCAGAATCGGGCGAGAGGCAAGACCGTTGCCAAGCGTGGCGGTGGCGCGCGGCATGGCCATCGAGCCCAAGGAGGCCTAAATCGCGATGGCAGCGACGCCCTTCACCTCCCTGAAGGCAGGAGATTGCCCCGGGTTCACGCCGTCAGCCACGCGACCCCTTCGATGGATTCTTGGCCCGACGCCTCCATGGCAGGCGAAATCCCCGACAAGCCAGCCGAATGGTCTTCCCGGACTGGCGCATCCTCACGCCCGCGGGCGGGACTTTGGCGGTCTTTCCATGAGGACGCGGGCCATAGGAATGCCCGATGATGACAGGGCGGAACACCTGAAGGCCTTGACCCAAGGCCGCAGCACGCGCATGAACACGCGCTTTGAGGAATGGGCGACGCAGGCGTTGACGGATCGGGACGTCGAGCGACGCCTTCGCCTGCTTGCGGCCGCGGGCGACATCGAGGCCGCGCGGCGCGCGCCGGACCGGTTGGACGCCAAAACCCCCCAGGGAGGCCTAAGGCCGGTCCCAGAGCGCGGGCCCGCCTAGGATCGGGAACACCACGGCTGGATCCGGCGAGACCGAAAACCGACGCGCACAGAGAACGGCGCAGCCCGGCGCTCGGTCTCGACAAACATATCGCATTATGATAGCTTGGCGGCTTTCGGGACCCCTTGCGCTTGTAAGGTCGCCTCATGAAACCTCCCAAAACCCGCCAAGCCCTCGAGGCCTATCTCGCCGCCCGCCCCCGGGAGAACGCCTTTCTGTGCGCGGAATTCGTCGAGGCCCTGGCGCCCCTATCGTATTCGTCGATCGCCCGCGTCCTGGCGGCCCTCGTGCGGGAGGGGGTATTGCTCAAGGTAGGCTATGGCGCCTATGTGCGCGCGGCCGTGGAAGAGGACAACGGCGAGCGCTTTGTGTACCCCGCCTGCAGCGACCACGCCTATACCCGGGAATTGCTTGTCAAGCTGGGGATTACGCCAGGTACGGATAGCGTCACCCGGGCCTACAATGAGGACCGCAGCACGCAAGTGCCGGCGTGGCTGGCTTACGATGTGGGACGCTCACGCATCGTCCGCAAGATTGGTTTCGGTAAAAGGGTCCTTCGCTATGAGAGGTCTCGCGGATAAGCAGATCCAGGCGATCGAAAAGCTCGCCCGCAGGCGCACGGTTGCTGTAAGCGGCGCAATGCTCGAGAAAGACCTTCTGGTCCGTGATGCCGTGGCGACGGTCTGTCGCGCCGGGATCTCGGTGGGCGCCGAGATCATCTTTTGCGGGGGCACGGCCCTGTCCCAAGCCCACGGCGTGATCGAGCGCATGTCCGAGGATGCCGACTTCCGCATCGTCGTGCCCAAGACCGTGACCGGCCAGAACGGGAGGCGCCGCTTCCTCTCCTCGGCCAAGGCGGCTATCCAAAAATCCCTGGAGGATGCCGGCTTTCCGCTCGACGGCGAGATGAAGGGCCGCAACGGCAATGAGTACATCATGGGGCAGTTCACCTACCGGAGCGCGTTCACGGCATCCGATGGGGCGCTGCGCCCCCACATCAAGCTCGAGATCACGGCCTTCGAGCCGATCTCCGCAATCGAAACGAGACCCTTGCGCACGATCCTCGACCGGATCGGGGCCCCGCAAGAAGATCCATCCCCCGCCCCGCTCGTCCCGGTGGTGAGTATCGCGGACACCGTGGCCGACAAGATCGTGGGCTATCTGCGCCGGACCGCTCAAGATCAGACAGGCTTGGGACGCGGCGCCTACGACGACCGTCTGGTGCGTCATCTATATGACGTATCGCCATCCGCAAACGAGCGGCCGACCAGTGCCCATTGGAACAGTTGACCCCTCTGGTGGCGCAGGTCATCGCCCGCGACCGGGCCACCTATGGAAATCAGTTCCCCGCCTTTCGCGAGGACCCCGCTTCGGTCCTTCTCGGGATCCTCGAATCCTTGGCGGCGGACGAGACCACCCGGCAACGCTATGCGCGGTTTTGCCAGTCCCTCATTTGGGGCGATACCCCCTCTTACCCCGAGGTCGCGGGCGCGTTCGTGGCTTGGGCGCGCGCGGCGCTGGGGACGGGGTCCCGCGAGGATGGGCGCGACGAGTCCGGGGTGCGCATCGCCTGAGAGCCGATACTCATGGGCATGCAGCCCCCGATGCCGTGCGCGACTTCCCGTCTTTTCGTGCGGCAAGCCGGCGTTGGATCACTGGCAGAAGAGCCGGGCACTGTCGAATCAGCAGAAACGATTTACCGCGGTTGTCGTGATCCATGATGAAGGGCGCGTTGTCGGCTATCATGGGTTGGCGCCGACGGCGGTGGCCCCCAGCGCATTACCTCGATCGATCCGGACAGGACAGCCGCCGGACCCCGTACCCCGCCTCCTGCTGGGACAGCTTGCGACCGATACCCATTGGGCCGGTAAAGGCATCGGCACCGGGCTCGTCAAGCACGCCCTCACGCGCTCTCTTGCGGCGACCGCACTCATCGGCGGACGCTGGTCAATGCGATCGATGAGGAGGCTGCCGATTTCCGGCGCCGTCGCGGGGTCCTGTCGTCGAAGGATGACCCCCTCCGCCTCTATCGTTCGATGGGAGACATCGCGGCGTCTCTTGCGCGGGTGCGCGCACCAACATAAGACCGGCCCACATCAGCACCCAAAGCGGCGCACAACCCGCGCTGTTAGGCCGCGACCTAATCGAGGATGTTGATCGCGAGCCATTCGCCGAACGTCAATAGCATCGTGTCCGACCTCCAGGCTCTCGAGCACAAAGGGCGCTTCGGGCAGCTCGCCTTTTTGGCTGTCCGGCGGTGGCTCGTTCGGTGTCTCGCCGTCACGATATCCTCCTGCCGTCCGCGCCTTTATCCAGGCCCTCATCGAATATGGGGACATGACGATCATCAGGGAGACGCCCGCCATGCGCGCTCGTCGCCGACCCTATCGAGGCGGCGTTTGCGATGGCCGACTCCCTGTGCGATTTCAAGAAGAAGGCGCTCGGGGTGCTAGACGGCCTTCCGGCAGGCCTCGTCATCTACGATATGACTATTGTGGACTCGCATCCCCACGGAGCCATTTCGGTCGCGGCCTCAAGGCGCCACACGAATCGCGCCCTAATGGCGCCCGTCGATTCGCGTCCTTAAAGAGGCCGCGCGCCGTCGGCGCGCTTGCGGTCAAGCCCGGCTGAGCCGGTGTCCCTGTCACGCGCCTTGCGCGCAGTCCGCCGCACCCCTGGCGTGCCTAAGGCCATGGGGACCGAGCTGGCGGCATAAAGCCGCGGCGATGCGCCTCTTTAAGCCCGCCCGTACCGCACCACGCGGTTGACGACATTCAGATCGAAGCCCTCGGGATCAAAGGCCCCGCCGATCCAGACGAGCGTCTCCTCGTGCTCCTCGTGCCGGGGATCTTCGATCGCCTCCAGGAACCTTTCATATCCCGAGGGACCGCCGACGTCATCGGGGGGTACGGCGCGCGCGCCGCCGATACAGAGGGGATAGGTCCAATCGGGATCGGCATCCGGCCGCGGCGTGACCCGGACATGGCAGTGCCAACTGTCGCCAAAATCATAGAGATAGCCGAATTCCCGAAGATCCCGTCCGAGCACCGCTCCGAGCGTCTTGCGGCGCTCATCCTCCATCTCCAGCTCATCGAAGTATTCGTCATACGGCATGCTGAAGCTGCGCTCGCCGAAGGTGAAGCTGTGCAGGTGGGAGTCGGTCCATCCGAGGGCCACCTGCAGGATATCGTGGAGCTTGGGCAGCGTGATGGTGAGCGGCACGAGCAGCCGCCGCCAGATGGGCGGCTCGATGTCTTGCACCTCGATGTAGAGTTCCACGATCTTGGGCGCCGCGCGCGGGGTCTTGGCCATAAGTCCGATCCTCCCGGGAGAAAACCGCATCCTAACCGAACCATGGCAGCCCCGTCAGCATCGCCTGAAGGAGAGTAAACACCCTTATCGGCGTCGACAGCAGGACCAAGGTTATTCACGCTTTAGCTTGCCGGCCGGACATGGCGGGCCGCATGGCCCATGGCCACCGCCGCCAATGTCCATGACGCCACGGTCCTGCCCGACCTCCTTCATGGCAAGGAAACCCGAGTCTGGGGCGACCCGGCCCGCCAAGGTCAGGGGCGGTGATCCGAGCACCGGCGCCGAAGGCCCGCGGCCTCACCAACCGCCGCTATCGCTACCAGGGCGTCGGAAACGAAATCGAGCGGGCCCCTAACCGTATCATCAAGTCCCAGATCCGCAGCCGCGTCGAGCATGCCTTCGGCGTCATCAAGGGCATCTTCCACGTCACCAAGGTCCGCACCCGGGGCCTTGAGAAGCATGCTCATCGCCTGCTCGTCACCTGCGCGCCGGCCGATCTCTACCTCGTCCGTCGACGCCTGCCGCGACCTTCGCAGGGGGCGGTGTCCGTCCGGAATTCGGGTTCCGGGCCACAAAAGCCCCCCGAACGTTAAAAAGCGGCCCGATCGGGGCGCGAAACGGCGCGTTTGGACATTCCGCCCCGCCCCCATCCGAATCCTGAACCACCCGGCCGCCGCAACAAGGGGCTCGACGTTCCCTGGCAAAAGGGGCCAGCGAACCACTCCACTCGATTCTCGCTCATGATCCCCATTCAATCGACCCAATCGAGCGACCGCGCGACGGCCTTTTTCCAAAACGCGCAGTGCCTGGCCCGAGTTTCTTCCGACATGGCGGGCTCCCAGGACTTATCTATGTCCCAGTTTCCCTTCAGATCCTCGATATTTTTCCAATACCCGACCGTCAGTCCCGCTGCGTAAGCGGCGCCCAGCGCTGTCGTTTCACTGACCTTGGGCCTGACAACGGGTACGTTCAGTATATCGGCTTGAAACTGCATGAGTAGTTCGTTGCCGACCATGCCGCCATCCGTCTTCAGCGTCGACACATTGATGCCGGAATCGTCCTCCATGGCCTCAACGACATCGCGCACCTGGTACGCGGCCGACTCTAGCGACGCGCGCGCCAAATGAGCGCGGGTCACATAACGCGTGAGACCGGCGATAATGCCGCGCGCGCTATCCTTCCAGTATGGCGCGTAGAGTCCAGAAAACGCCGGAACGATGTAAACACCGCCATTATCCTCGACACTCCGGGCCAGCGGCTCAATCTGGGTCACGTCGTCGAACAGTTTGAGGTTATCCCGTAGCCACTGAACCAGGGCTCCTGTAATGGCGATGGAGCCTTCCAGGGCGTAATGAGGCGCGTCGTCCCCCAACTTGTATGCGACCGTCGTCAGCAGCCCCGCCTTCGATTGGACGCGAGAGGTGCCGGTGTTCATGAGCAAGAACGAGCCCGTGCCATACGTGTTCTTCGCCTCGCCGGGCGCAAAGCACGTCTGACCGAACAATGCCGCTTGCTGGTCGCCCAGAATACCGGCGATCTTTGTCCCGTCCAAAGGCGGGATTCGGATTTCCCCGTGGATGGCCGATGACGGCACGACCCGGGGTAAGCAGGCGCGCGGAATGTCGAATGCCCTCAAGAGGGTGTCATCCCAGTCGCAGGTCGCGAGATTCATAAGCTGGGTGCGGCTCGCGTTCGTCACGTCCGTCACGTGAGAACCCCCATTCGTGCCCCCGGTGAGATTCCAGATGAGCCAGGAGTCCACTGTCCCAAACATTGCATCGCCCGCTTCTGCCTTTTCCCGCGCGCCAGGCACGTTCTCGAATATCCACAACAGCTTGAGGCTTGAGAAATAGGTCGTGAGCGGCAGGCCGGTGGTTAGGCGAAACCGGTTTTGGCCACCATCCCTCACATAGCGCTGAACGAGTTCGTCGGTCCGAGTATCCATCCAGACCAACGCGTTACAAATCGGCTTGCCGGTTGTCCTGTCCCAAAGAAGCGTCGTTTCTCGTTGATTCGTGATGCCGACGGCAACGAGATCCCGTGCTGATAGATGGGCGCGCGCAAGGGCTGCGCCCATGACTTCTTTCGTGTTGCTCAAGATCTGGAGCGGATCGTGCTCGACCCAACCGGGCTTCGGATAGATCTGATCATGCTCTTTTTGGGCAACGGACACAGTCGATCCCCGTCTGTCGAATACGATAAAACGTGAACTCGTCGTCCCTTGGTCCACAGCGCCGATATACCGCGACATAGCCTTACTCCTTACTCGAGGAAACCCAAACGAGCTGCGCCCATTGCCTTCTGATGCCCCCATCTCGTGGATGCCGCCACGTGGCGGTCCGGACCGCCCCCTTGTCCTGGATGATGGCTATGCCGGTGACAAATGACCCGCTTAGGGCACAACCTCGCTCGGGATCGCTCTCACGCCTCGCGGCTAACCCAGGCGCCCTCGCCCATGGACCGCGGTGGTTGGGTGCGATAGGGCCAATACCCCGGTGTACGCGAGAGACTGAGAGTTGTGGGCATAGGCGGTTTTCGCCTTCGGCACGGCACCATGATAGCGGCGGCCTGAACGGAACGAAACCATGGGCCTCGCTCGCCGCCTCCCTGAAACCCAATCCCGGACGGCCTGCCTGTTCCGACAGGTCGGCTTTCCTCGAATACTGGGGAGATTTCACGGTCATCGATAGGTGTCCCCTTCGATACCGGGCTATGGCGCCTTCGCGCCTCAAGGGGCCACGAGTGATGATCGATGATGCGGGATGGGGCCGTATCGCCGGGATGAGCCGGCAACCATCGAGCGCGAGCCTGGCCCTTTTCCGGTGCGCGATCGACCGATGGCGCCAGCCGTTCCCGCGCGGCACAATGGACAACACGGTCGCGCGGCGCAATCCCCATGCCCATGGCCTCCGAGGGCATCTCAAAGGGCACGAGCACCGTACTCCTGTTTGCGAATCCGCGCATTCCGTTCGCCAACAAAGGGGGCTGCGCCGAGGGGATTTGGTGGAGCCGGCCGCTTGCTCCGGTTGCCCGAGAATCATGTCATAGGGCCCTTCGCCGCCGCCGGCAAGCACCGCCCGCGAGCCCTGGCCCCGGGGCGGGGCCTTGGATCCTGCCGAAACCGTCGTCCAAAACCGCCCTGGATGGGCGCCGCGGGCCAGGCTCGGGGTTTCCGGGGTAACGCCGCCCGGGGCGCCCGGCATCATGCGATTGCGGTTGGACCCGCGGATCCGCGGCAAAGGGACAAGGGAAACCCCGCGTCTGGCCGGAAGACCGGGGCCTTCCATCCCCCGCCGGTGCCCGTCCGGCCGGTCGGGGGACGGGGCCCCCGCCCGGGGCTTGAAACGCAAGGGAACCAGCCCCATGGACTGGGGTCAGAGGCGATAAACGATCCTAATAAGGAGGACTTTGCATATGAAAGGAAAATATCGGACGGCGATTTCGACCCTCGGTGTGGCCGCGGTCGTGGCGGCGGCCCTGGCGCTGCTCCCGGCCCATCACCGACCGGCAACCGCGCAGGCGGCAGGGACGGTCCCCAATGCCTCCTTCCAGCAGGTCCGCGTCTATCGCACCCCGGGAGGGGGTCTGCTGCGCACGGAAACCGTGCGCTGGCAGGGCCCGGGCAGCATGACCATCGTCACATGGTCGAGCAACGGCAAGGCCGGCGCGGCCATGCCCCCATGGGTGGGCGCGGAGCTTCAGAACATGGCGGCGCAACAGCGGCTGCTGCAGGCGACGATGCAGCGCCTGATGGGCACTCAGACGCCGATGCTGCCGTTTGCCGGCCTTATGGGCCCGCTCGCACCGCTGTCGATCCATGTCGAGTGGCCCAAGACGTCCGCTGCGCCGAACCCGCCGCATGCCCCGGCGCCCGCCCTGCACCCCAGGGCCCGTCAGACCGTCGACATCTAAGCCCCCGGCGCCCGCTGACCAGCGGGCGCCGCCC
>DAHWGZ010000549.1:291-550 GCA_027335965.1 Acidiferrobacter sp. | reverse complement strand
TGTCCTCCGGAAACACCCCGGCGTAAACGGCACAATCCCCGCCCTTATCGGCACGGTCACACACAGCGCCCGTCAAGCCCAAGGTTGTGGCGACTGTCTTTGCGGTGATTGCATTATCCCCGGTCACCATCCGCACACGTACCCCCAAATCCTGCAAGGTCCCCAGGGCCTGCCGCGCATCCGGACGGATGGGGTCCGCAAGCGCAACGAGACCCAAAAAGCGCGGTGTTCCGACTGGACCGGCCGCCACCGCCAGCAC
>DAHWGZ010000549.1:0-281 GCA_027335965.1 Acidiferrobacter sp. | reverse complement strand
CGCCGCGAGCCTTTGAGCCCCCCGTTCCCAACCCTCCGTTTTGCTCAGCGCGGCGATGATCTGCGGTGCACCTTTCATCGCCGCCCACGGCATCCCCTCGATTCGTAACGCGGCCTCGGAACGTTTCGTGGCGGGATCGAAGGGCGTAAAACCGACGCGCTGCGGTATCGTCACGCCCTGGTCACGGGCTGCGGCCAATAGCGTAAGGTCGATCGGGTCTTGCGTCGCCTCGTCGCTGGCCACGGCGGCCATGGACAAGAGCTGGGCTCCGGTCGCGCTAC
>DAHWGZ010000548.1 GCA_027335965.1 Acidiferrobacter sp. | reverse complement strand
TGTGACCACAGCGTTGACAAGCAAATTCGGCTTGTGTGACGCGATTGCGCGCATCCACCACTCCATGCCTATCCGGTTGACGCCCAAAGCCACTATGGGTAGTGTTCTGGCATGGCCAAGCCTTTTCCGACAACTCTGCTGGAATTTCAGCGCATGTTCCCTGATGAGACGAGTATGTGTTCCGGTTCAACCGGCGCTTCTACCCCATGACGGCGTTCGCCTCGGTTCTCGGCATAGGCACGCGTGTGGACGGGCCAACCTACGATGCGCTGTACGCCGGAAATTGGCATCATTCGGCTACCTCGGCCAAAACGTAGCCACTACAGGTAGCGCCCTTGGGCGCCAACCGGATAGGCATGGATTGAACGTACCTCACCTGTTAAAAACGGCCTCGATCTTCCGCAAAGGCGCGCGGGCACGTTTAAGAAATACGATTAAGATATTGCAGTAACAATATAATTCCCAACGTTTTATTTTAGGATGAGTCTTTCCATGGGATACGCGCGACTCACGCGCGAAGCGCGGCTTTTGATCGTTATTCGGGCCGCGCG
>DAHWGZ010000547.1 GCA_027335965.1 Acidiferrobacter sp. | reverse complement strand
CGAGCAAAGCGTCCAAAGCGTCTGACTGCGCATGTGGCGCCGTTCAAAACGGCGATCAGTGAGGCCCGCCGGGCCGGGTTCACGTGGGGGGAAATTGCCTCCGCGCTGGGGGTTGAAGGGGAGCATGCAGGGGACAGGGTGCGGTGGGCAGTGCGTGAGTGCAGGTACGAGGTCCCGCAGGCGCCGCTCCCGGATCCGGAAGACCTAGGCGCGCCAGCGCCGGCGGCCAGACCGGCCGCGCCAGCCTCGGCGGATGGCCTGCCGCCCGAGCCGGCAAGTGACGCCACTAGCTGTCAAGTGGCGTCAGGTGGCGCGAGTCCAGTTCCGGCCCCGGCGGCCGCGGCTGCGCCTGCGGTAGCGGCCGACGGCAAGGACTCAACGCCAACTCCCGCCCCGGGCAAACGGGTATCAGCACGGGAGGCGCTGGCCGCCGCCCGACAGTACAACTATCCAACCAGAACCAGGAAATAAGGAGATCGCGATGAAAAGAGCAGTGTTGAATCTGGCAGGCACCGTGGGCAAGACGACGGTCGTGGGGCACATGCTGGCGCC
>DAHWGZ010000546.1 GCA_027335965.1 Acidiferrobacter sp. | reverse complement strand
CTCTGCAATTTCGTTCATACGATCCTATACTGCCGAGCAAAGCCTCGACGGGCAAGCCCAGGAGATCATGTCATGGCGCAGGACGGATTGGTTGTGGATATCGCGCAGGTCGAGGATTTCCGATTCACAGTGCACTTCGCGCAAGGCGACCTGATGACCGACGAGCCGCCACCCACGGGCACCGGCAGCGGGCCCCAACCGACCGAACTTCTGGCGGCCGCGGTCGCCAATTGCTTGATGGCAAGCCTACTCTTTTGTCTGAATAAATCCCATACCGAAACCGGGCCGCTCAGGGCCCGTGCCCAGGGGCACACCGGGCGCGATGCCTCCGGCCGGTTGCGGATCACCGGCATCGACGTGACGCTGATCGCCCCGGGCGCGACCCCAAGATGCCTGAGCCTCTTCGAAAACTACTGCACAGTCACCCAAAGCGTCAGGGCCGGCATTCCGATCAACGTGGCGGTCACCGACGAACAGGGTCGGGTGATACACGAAGGCCGGATGCCCTCGCCGAATCCTTCCTAACATTCCAAGGCTCTCGGACTTTTGCTG
>DAHWGZ010000545.1 GCA_027335965.1 Acidiferrobacter sp. | reverse complement strand
GCTGGTGCTGCCCATGAATCTGGCCTCCGGACGCTGCGTCGATCCGGCACCTGACCGCCTCACCGCATCCCGTCGCATGCTCCACCCGTTCTGTCCTCGTGTTAAATCGCACCTTAAAGGCGCCACCGATTCGCGGCTTAATGGAGCCACGGCAACCAGGCCTTTATACCGAAGCAAAAGCCTTTCTCAATCTGGCAACCGTGTATGCCCTAGATCGCCCCATTACCGAGCAAACCATTCACTTGCGGCAGTACAAAACCAAGACCCCGGACGCGACCATCGCCGCTACCGCTCTGGTACACGGGCTGACGGTGATTACCCAGAATACCGAAGACTTCATGTATTCCTTGTCCGTTTCTCCGGAAAAATGGGCGGATGTCCCCGGTATTCCGTAACCATCAGGCCCCCTCTTATCGGCGAGCGGTCATCCGTTTTTACAAAAAACGGGTATTTTCGGTCAGACCCTCTGTATCCTCGATTGCTGTTTCAGCGGCCAGGCACCGGCGCGCGTGTTGGAGACGGTGGCACGCCCGCGCAGCGCATTCGCACTCA
>DAHWGZ010000544.1 GCA_027335965.1 Acidiferrobacter sp. | reverse complement strand
GGAGCCCAGGACCCAGATCCCGCAGGCCCATACGCCGCCTGACCCCACCCTTTCGTGTCGGATCGTCCGTCATGAGAGAGAGCCTAAAGGCCGGGGCCGGCGGCCGCCAGCGACCATTAGGGCCTGGGCCCTGGCCGGACCGCGAATCGTTATGCCGCCCACCGATCGCCGCGCCGAGATTGGTACTGTCAGGATGAATAGGCCTAGCGAGCGGCTCACGGCCGCCATTCTCAATATGACACCGACCATGAGCGTCCCGTCACATGCGCGTAGGCCGACAGACGCCCAACATCCGCCGCCGGCACACCCAGGTATGGGGAATTCTTGCGCCCTCACCGGGTGGCGGATCTATCGCTTCCCATTGAGAATTACCGGCCTCTTCTACGGCCGATGCCGGCGCGCGCCGAGGATCGCTGCCGCCCGCTTTCGTGCCGATAGGGATGCCATGATTGATCCAACCGTCGATGACCGGGAAAACGCGCGACCTGCTAGGCGCGTCCCTCGTCTTTGGATCGCGCGCCAATCTATGCCGTCTTTGCCCCGGGAAAGATCA
>DAHWGZ010000543.1:316-556 GCA_027335965.1 Acidiferrobacter sp. | reverse complement strand
CGGCTCACCGAATTGCTCAAGCAGGACCAGTACCAACCGGTACCGCTGGCGCACGAGGTCATGACCATCTTCGCCGGCACCAACGGCTATCTGGACCGGGTCCCGGTGGAGCGGATCTCGGAGTGGGATCAGCAGTTCCGGCGCTGGATCGAGCAGACCCACAGCTCCTTGGGTCAGGCGATCGAGGAGCGCAAGGTCCTGGACGAGGGGATGGAGCAGGAGCTGCGTGCGGCGCTGGAG
>DAHWGZ010000543.1:0-306 GCA_027335965.1 Acidiferrobacter sp. | reverse complement strand
CGACTTCGGTGAGCAAGCCGGCGTCGAAGGTGGCTGAGGTCCTCTGATTGGCGACCCTCCGCGACATCCGCCGGCACATCCGCGCGGTCCGCAACATCGAGCAGATAACCAGGGCCATGCAGATGGTGGCGGCGGCCAAGATGCGGCGGGCCCAGGCGCGCGCCGAGAGCGGAAGGCCGTACGCCCTGGCCATGGACCAGGCGGCCCGAGACGTGGCCAAGATCGGCAAGGAATACCGCCACCCGTTCCTGGTGCCGCCGGAGCACGGTCGGGGACTGCTGATCCTGGTCACCTCTGACCGGGGGC
>DAHWGZ010000542.1:291-556 GCA_027335965.1 Acidiferrobacter sp. | reverse complement strand
CTGCGTCACGAAACGATCGGGTGATGTCTCCGCGGAGGCGACTGCCTGGCTTCGCGTGCGTAGGGTTTCCTGGAACTCCTTTAACAAGCGCATCGCGGGATCGGGTGTTGTCGAATCAGTGCGCCGGGTCGTGGCCAGAACCGGGGAACCGGGTTCGGCGCGATAGACCAGCCAATGATCGAGCGCATGAGACCATTCATGCGCCAGCGTCCCGGCACCCATCGTCTTGGTCAGATTGATCACCCGGCGAGCGGGTTCATAATGG
>DAHWGZ010000542.1:0-281 GCA_027335965.1 Acidiferrobacter sp. | reverse complement strand
CGCCCGCGCGCACCCAAGGCGAGCGCGAGCTGACCATGAAAACCCATGGCCTCGGTGGGGACATCCAAAGCTGCGGCCATGTCGGACAAGCTGTCGAAGGCGAGATCGAGCATGGCCTGCCGATCGGCATCCTTGACCCAATTGCCATACTCGATGGCCCGTAACCCAAAGGTCTCCGCGAGATAGGCCTCGGTCGCCGGCCCCGCCCGACGCACAGGGCCCGTTCGCGCCAACTTCGTAAACCGCGGGGACGGAATGAGCCGCTTCGGCATCCCCCGCCC
>DAHWGZ010000541.1 GCA_027335965.1 Acidiferrobacter sp. | reverse complement strand
GGCTGCGCCCGGAGGAGGACGAGGCATGGGCGCACCTACAGTAGGTGCGCAAGTTCACGCAGGCCCAGTTTGCCGAGCAGCTGGGGCTCGCGGGGTCGACGTGGTCGCGGGTGGAGAAGGGCGAGACATCGCTTACGGTCGAGCAACTGCGCGCGGCGGCCGATCGCCTGGGGATTAGTGCCGCGAGTCTCTTGAATTTGGCCGCCAAAGGTGAAGAGGCGGTGCGGCGCTACGGCAAGGTGATTGGCGCACCCAAGACCGAGCGCAGGGGGGTTGGCGCCTTGTCCGGTGTGGTCGGCGCCATGCCCGGCACATTTTACGCCGGGATTCTCCCGCTGATCGGGGCCACGCTCGGGGCCATCTTGGGCGAGGCGCTCGGCGCGGCCATCGAAAAGGCCTTGGCGACGGGCACGTCCCTCCCACCGACTGAATAAGGAGGGGCGGCGGGTGATCGTGGCGCTCACGGCGCCGCTCACCCGCCCAAAGGCCGCTACTCCGCGCAGTCACACATCGCCTGCCAGCGTACGATATGCCCCGGGGGCACCATCTTCTGCAAA
>DAHWGZ010000540.1 GCA_027335965.1 Acidiferrobacter sp. | reverse complement strand
GCTTGGTGGGTCCCTGGGGGAGGGGAGACGTGTATCCGAAACTGCTTTACGAGACTCTGCCGGTCTTTTACGCGGTCGCGGCCTGGGTGTGCATGAAGGCCCTGCCCCGGCCCTATGCGTTGCTGCCCACGGCGGCCTTCGCGCTCGCCGCCGTGTTGGTGGTCATCCAGCGCTGGTATTACCGCCGACAGTCCCACGGCCCGGAATAGCCGACTCAGAGGTGAAGGCGCGCGAGCCACAGGCGCGCGAGAAGGCCGGCCTCGGTCATATAGCCGGCGGCCACGAAGCGGATGCGTCCGCGCGGTCCGAGGATGAATGCCATCGGCAGGACGCGGACCCCGTAACGTCGGGCAATGCCGCCGTGCCGGTCCAGGATGACGGGGGTACGCCAGTGATGGTCCGTGGCGAATGCCCGCACGGCCGCCGCCGGGGATTGGGTGGCTACGACCACCACCGGGGCATGGCGCGCCACGGCCTGGACCGCACCCTGGTCGGCGCGGCACACCGGACACCAGGTCGCAAAGAAATCGATGAGCAGGGCGCGTCCGGCCGCGATCG
>DAHWGZ010000053.1 GCA_027335965.1 Acidiferrobacter sp. | reverse complement strand
TTCCTGTCGGAAAAGGAAGCCCGCAAGATGGACCGGTTCATCCAGCTCGGCATGGCCGCCGGGGTGGAGGCCGTCAAGGATGCCGGCATCGTCGTGACCGAGGCCAACGCCGAGCGGATAGGGTGTTATATCGGCTCGGGGATCGGTGGCGTCCACACCATAGAGGAGACCATGCGCCAGTACCTGGAAAAGGGTGCGCGGCGTATTTCTCCTTTTTACATTCCCATGAGCATCATCAACATGATATCGGGGAATCTGTCCATATTGTACGGATTCAAGGGCCCCAACCTGTCGGTCGTGACCGCGTGCACCACGTCGACGCACGCCATAGGCGAGGCCGGACGCATCGTCGAGTACGGGGACGCCGACATCATGGTGGCCGGTGGCGCCGAGGCCGCGGTGACGCCGACCTCGATGGCGGGCTTTGGCAACGCGCGGGCGCTCAGCTCGCGCAATGATGATCCGACGCGCGCCAGCCGTCCTTGGGATCGTGATCGCGACGGCTTCGTGTTGAGCGAGGGCGGGGCGATCGTGGTCCTGGAAGAGCTCGAGCACGCGCGGGCGCGGGGCGCGCGCATCTACGCCGAGCTTCTCGGGTGCGGCATGAGCGGCGACGCCTATCACATGACGAGCCCGCCGGAGGACGGAGACGGGGCGGCGCGGTGCATGCGCTACGCCCTGCGCAACGCCGGCGTCGACATCGCGGACGTGTCTTACATCAACGCCCATGGCACCTCGACCTCGCTTGGCGATCGCGCCGAGACCATCGCGATCAAGCGCGTGTTCGGCGATCACGCCAAGAAGCTTGCGGTCAGCTCGACCAAGTCGATGACCGGGCATCTTTTGGGGGCGGCGGGCGCCATAGAAGCGATCTACACGGTGCTTGCCATACACGACCAGGTTGCGCCGCCCACCATCAACCTCGATCACCCAAGCGAGGATTGTGATCTCGACTATATCCCGCACACCGCGCGGGAGATGCCCATCACACTCGCCCTCTCGAACTCCTTTGGATTCGGTGGCACGAACGGGACGCTGGTACTCGCCCGTTTCCGCTAGTCCCATGGATGGTGGCGCGGCGATTCGGGTGATCCCGGAAGGCGCCGACCTCCTGCGCATCCATGATGGCTTTCCGGAGCGTTATCCGCATCTGCTCGAGAGCCGCGGCGGGCAGGGGTGGGGGTACGACATCCTGTTCGCCGAACCCGAGGATCCGCTCATCCTGCCGGCGGGCGCGACCGCCGACGACTGCGCGCGATTCTGGGCGACCCTCGATGAATGCACCGGCCTTGCGTCGACGGGCGGCGCGCCAGACGAGGCGCTGCCATTTCGCCATGGCCACTTTCTTTTCCTGAGCTACGAACTCGCCACGGTCCTGGAGCCGCGGCTGGCATCGCTGCCGTTGCCAGCGGACGTGCCGCTTGCGTGGCTGCAAGGCTTTGCAGGGGCGGTTTTGCGCGAGCGGCACTCGGGCCACGCGATCATCACGGGCCGGGACGCGTCGGTGGTCGCCAGGATCGCCTCCGACCTCGAGCGGCTCCCCGCCGCCAAGTCGTGGCCGCCCGTGGCGCTCGAATATCTGAATGAAGACTCCCCGGAGGACTACGAGCAGGGCGTGCGCGACGTCCAGGCGCGCATCATCGAAGGGGAGATCTTCCAGGCCAACCTGTCGCGTCGCTATTCCGGACGCATCCGTGCCGGCACCCCGGCTGGCGCGCTACTCGAGGGCCTGCGCGGGCATAACCCGGCGCCATTTTCCGCGATGGCGCACCTTGGCGACACCCTGATCGCGAGCGCGTCCCCCGAGCGGCTTGTCCGGTGCCGCCGATCGCAGGTGACGACCCAACCCATCGCCGGGACCTGCGCGCGGGGCTCCGGGGCCGTGGCGGACGAGTCGGCGCGGCGCGGCTTACGCGCCGACCCCAAGGAACGCGCCGAGCACCTCATGCTCGTCGATCTCGAACGCAACGACCTCGGTCGCGTGTGCGTGCCAGGCAGCGTGCGGGTCCCGGAACTCATGCGCATCGAAAGCTTTGCAACCGTCCACCATCTGGTATCCGACGTGGAGGGCACGTTGCGGGAAGACGTCCGGCCGTCGCAGCTCATACGCGCGCTGTTCCCGGGCGGCTCCATTACCGGCTGCCCGAAGATACATTGCATGGAGATCCTGGCGCAAAACGAGCGCCGCGCGCGCGGCGCCTATACCGGCAGCCTCGGCTACATCAACGAGCGCGGCGACATCGATCTCAACATCCTGATCCGCACGCTCGTGGTGCGCGGATCGCGGATCGAGTTTTGCGTGGGGGCCGGGATCGTCGCCGATTCCGATCCGAAACGGGAATTGCTCGAGACCCGGGCCAAGGCCGCGGGCCTCATGCGCGCCCTGGGGGCCGCGAGACCCTGCTTATGACCATCCGCCGCGCCCTGACCGAGAACCCCTTACCCCGCCGCCATCGGCCATCGGCGATCGGCATCACGACGCGCGCGCGGCGCCGCGGACTTGCGACATGAAGCCGCTTGCAAGCCTCGTGAACGGTCGAGCGCGGACGTCGATGGCCGTGACAAGCCGCCTGCAGTATGGCGATGGGCTGTTCGAGACCGTGGCCATTCGCGACGGCCGCCTGCTGTTGTGGCCCGAACATGTCCGGCGGCTCATGGCGGGCATCGAACGACTGGGGCTCGACCCCGTCGACGCCGCGCTCCTCGCCGCCGAGGCGGAAACCTTGGCGGCCGGGCAGGGTCTCGCTATCTTGAAGATCGTCGTCGTGCGTGGGACCTGCGGGCGCGGTTATCGGCCGACGGCCGCCCCCACCGATCGCCTCCTGACGGTATGGCCTTGGCCCCACCGCCCGGTCGACGACCAGGCACCGGTCTTCTGGTGCCGCACCACGCTGGCCCGGCAACCGCTGCTCTCGGGCCTCAAGCATTTGAATCGGCTCGAGCAGGTTTTGGCGCAACGGGAATTCACCGAGCCCTATTGGGAAGGATTGATGCAAGACACGCAAGGATGGGTGATAGAAGGGACCATGACCAATCTGTTCGTGGTCGAGGGCGGCATCCTCACGACACCGATCCTTGATCAGGCGGGGGTCGCGGGGGTGATGCGCGACCAGGTGATGAGGCGCGCGCGCGAATCGGGTATGGTGGTGCACCTCGACAACCTTACGAGCACGCGGGTCATGGAGGCCGACGAGATCTTTTTAAGCAATTCCCTGATCGGTATACGCCCGGTCCTGCGCCTCGCGAAACGGCTTTGGCGGCGCGGCCCCGTGACGTCGCGGATGACGGAGATTCTGAGGACCTGTGGTGATGCGCCTGCGCTCTAAGTGGGGCCTTCGCGCCCTGGTCGTCGGTGGCCTCTTTGCGGCCGGATGGTATCTGCTCGCCGATCGCACGCTGCATCCCGGCGCAAAGACTTTTCACCTGCCCACCGGGACCACCATGCGCGCCTTCGCTGAACAGCTTCAAAGGCGCCACGTGATCGATTCCGCGAACTCTTTCGTGGCGCTCGCCGAACTGACGGGGGAGGGCAACGCCCTGAAGACCGGCGTGTACCGATTCTCCGATCCGACGACCCCGCTCGATATCCTGCGCAAGGTGGTGGCCGGGCAGGTCGTCGAGTACCCGCTCACGCTCGTGCCCGGCTGGACGTTCCATCAGGTGCGCCAGGCCCTGGCCCACGCGCCGCACCTCACAGACGACGTGGCCCATCGTCCGCATGCCGCGGTGCGCGCCGCGCTGCACATGCATGAGAGCCTCGAGGGGGCGTTCTTCCCGGACACCTACTACTATACCTATGGGGCGTCGGCCACGTCGGTGCTGGCGCGCGCCCACAAGCGCCTGCGCGCGCTTCTCGGCAAGGATTGGCGCAAACGCGCCCCCCATCTGCCCGTGCGCACGCCACGGCAGGCCCTGATCCTGGCCTCGCTCATCGAAAAGGAGACCGCCAAGGCCGGCGAACGGCGCAAGATCGCCGGCGTGTTCGTCAACCGCCTGCATCTTGGCATGCGGCTTGAGACCGACCCCACGGTGATCTTCAGTCTCGGCAAGCGTTACCATGGGGTCCTCACCAGCGCCGACATGGCGTACCCGAGCCCCTACAACACCTACCTCCATTACGGGTTGCCGCCGACGCCCATCGGCCTATGCAGTGCCCGCGCCCTTTATGCCGCGCTCCACCCCGACAAGACGCGCGCCTTGTATTTTGTGGCCACCGGACGCGGAGGTCATGTATTCTCTGATACTCTCCAGGCGCAAGACGAGGCGATCCGCAAGTATGAAATCGACACCGCTCCACCAGCCGCTGTTCCTCAGTCTCGAGGGACTCGACGGGTCGGGAAAAACCACGCAAATTGATCGTGTCGTGGATTTCTGCAATCACCATAACGCCCAAGGCGTCGTGGTGACGCGGGAGCCGGGGGGGACCGAAGTAGGGGAGCGCATTCGCCATATCCTGCTGGAACACGCCTCGCTGCACGCGCAGACCGAGCTGCTCCTGATGTTCGCGGCGCGCGTGCAGCATGTGAAGACGGTGATCGTCCCGGCGCTGGCGCTCGGCAAGACCGTCGTCTGCGACCGCTACCTGGACGCCACCTACGCCTATCAAGGCTACGGGCGCGGCCTCGACATTTCCCTGATAGACGCGCTGACGCGCCTCTTCGACATCCCGCCGCCGGACCTTACCCTCTATTTCGATGTGCCCGTGGCCTTGGCCCTGGCGCGGCGGGCCGGACGCGCCGCTGATCGCATCGAGGCCGAGGGCGAGGCGTTTTTCGAACGGGTGCGCACGGGTTATCACCGGCGCGCCCAGGACGAACCCGGGCGCTTTGCCGTCATACCCGCCGAGGGATCCATGACCGAAGTCGGAAAGGCCGTGGAAACGGCCCTTGCCGGGCGCTGGTAGATCGCCATGCTGCCTTGGCAACAGGCGACATGGGAGCGCATAGGCGACATAGAGCGCCTGCCACACGCGCTGCTTCTGAATGGACCGCCGGGCATCGGAAAACGCCTGTTCGCGGAGCGCCTCGCGCGCCGGCTGGTGTGCGAGCGCGGCACGGCCTGCGATGCCTGTCGCGCCTGCCGGCTGGCCGCGGGCGACAATCATCCCGACGTCATGCTCGTGCGCCCGCCGGAGGGCAAGACCGAGATCACGGTCGACGATGCCCGAGCGCTCAATCAGTTCCTGGTGCTGACACCCCATCTCGCAACGCGCCGCGTGGTGCTCGTCCTCGACGCCGACCGCCTCAACCGATCGGCCTCGAACGCGATCCTAAAGACCCTCGAGGAACCGCCCGCCGGCAGTTATCTGCTCTTGGTCAGCGATGCCCCGGCGCGCCTCCTGCCCACCATCCGCTCACGCTGCCAAGACCTGGTCCTGCCACGACCGACGAAAGAGGAGGGGCTTGCCTATCTGCGGGCCCATCGGCTACCGGACCCGGAGGGGCTGCTGGCGCTGGCCCACGGGGCGCCGCTACGCGCCCTGGCATGGCCCCAGGACGCGCCCGCCATGGCGCTGCGCCTCTTCGCGAGCCTAGAGGCCGTGGCGCTCGGCCGCGACTCGGCGCTCGAGGCGACCGAGACCTGGGCGGCCATCGACCTGGAGATGGGGCTGACCTTCCTGACGGAGATCGCGGCGGCGTTGACGCAAGCGGCATTGACCGGGACCATCGCCGCCGGCTGGCAGGGCGCCCCGGAAGGGCGCTTGCGTGCTCTGGCGGCTCGACTAGACTTGGAGCAAATGGTCGGCCTCTGGGACGAGGCGCTCGAGACCCGCGGGCTACTCAGCGCACCCTTGGATCGCCGCCTGGTTTGGGACCGGCTGTTTTTGCATGTTGAGCCGCGAGGATGAGTAGCGATATGTCGACCGCAGAATCACAGACACGAGACCACATGAAAGCCCCGGCACGTCCCGGCGTCTTATCGCTCGTGATCAAGGATCGCAATGCCTTGTACACGGCCTACATGCCCTTCCTGAAGGGTGGCGGCCTGTTCATACCGAGCAACAAGCCCTACAAGCTCGGCGACGAGGTCTTCATGCTGCTCACGCTCATCGATAGCAAGGAGAAGGTGCCGGTCGCGGGCCACGTCGTGTGGATGACGCCTCAGAACGCGCCAGGCGGGCGGGCGCCGGGTATCGGCATCCAATTCAGCGCGAAGGACGCGGAGGTCGCGCGCACCAAGATCGAGACCCTGCTCATAGGCCAATTGCAATCGGATCGCCCGACCCATACGATGTAGCGATGCCGTTAGTCGATTCGCACTGCCATCTCCATTTCGCACCCCTGCGCGACGATATCGAGGCCGTCTTGACGCGCGCCCATGAGCGCGGCGTGTCGCATATGCTGTGCGTGAGCGTCGCGCTCTCGGATATCGGGCCGATACAGGATGTCATGCGCCGCGACCCGAGCGTCTTCGGTTCGGTCGGCGTCCATCCCAATGAGGCGGCCGGCACGGATTCGCTCTTCGATGAGCTCGTGCGCCTGAGCGCGCACGACGGCATCGTTGCGCTCGGCGAGACCGGCCTTGATTACTATCGATTGGAGGGGCCGGACACCAGCCGCCAACAGACGCAGTTTCGGCAGCACATCGCCGCCGCCCGGCAAGTCGCCAAGCCGCTCATCGTCCATACGCGCGAGGCCGCCGCCGATACCCTGCGGATCCTGCGCGAGGAGGGCGCATCCGACGTCGGGGGCGTCCTGCATTGCTTCACCGAGAGCGCGGATTTCGCCCGCGAGGTCCTCGATCTCAACTTCTCTATCTCGTTCTCGGGGATCGTCACCTTCAAGAATGCGCAGGCCTTGCGGGATGTTGCGCGGCTTGTGCCGGAAGACCGCCTCCTGATCGAGACCGATGCCCCCTACCTGGCCCCGGTCCCGCACCGCGGGCAATCGAACGAGCCGTCCTACGTCTCCCATGTCGCGCAATGCGTGGCGGACTGCCGGGGCGTGTCCCCCGAACGGATCGCGGACGCCACCGCGCGCAATTTCTTCAGACTCTTCCAGGATGCGGCGCCGGTCGAGGCCGGGGCGCCCCGGACCAAGACCGCGAATCCTCGTTAAACTCTGTTATATCAAAGCGTTACGCAACATTCCTGATCCGACTTATGCGCGCGCCTGAGGAGTTGCCCGTCGGCCCTTACAGCGACTCGCGTTTACGTCGCCGGCGCTCGAAGAGATAGGCGATCATCAGATACAGATAGACGACCATGTAGATATTGGTGGTGCCGAGCATGTCTCCGCGATTACCGGTGCTTCCGGGCAGGTAGGGACCGCCCCAGCCCTCGGCCGTGGTCCATATCCCGAAGGAATACAGAAACCCGATCGGCAGGAACCATGCCTGCCAGCGCTTCAAAAGCAGGCTCGCCGCCAGAATCGTCTCGATAACCGCCGCGAAGATCCCAAAGACGACCGGTCCCACGAAATTGATCAGGGCGACGAACAACCCGATATAGGCCGTGATCCAGGCCGGCTGGCCGACCTCGGCTTGCTGCAGATAGGGCAGGCTATGCTCGAAAAATGCCGGCTGCCACTTCCAGAACGCATCGAACGCCCACAACAACCCAAACAGGATGCGTATGACCTCCATGCCGCTGGTGCCGACCACGGGCTGCGGTTTCGGTCCGATGGCAAGCCGCTGCTCCGAAGGCACCGAGAGCACGGCCAGGAACACGAGCGCGTACACGATGGCGGTTCCCGGATCGGTGGCGCCAGGCTGATAGGGCCCACCCAGACCGCCAACGGTGGCCCACAGCGCGAGGCTATAGACGATGCCCAGGCGCGCCATGGGTCGCACGACGAAGCCCGTGATGAGCGAGATCGCGAGGAGGCCATCCAGAACCACGGTGCCGATCGCCACGTGGCGCGGACCCAGCACGGTCACGACATGGATGACGCCATGGAGAAAGGCCTGGACCACAGGCGGCTGCCCCTTGATCCGTTGCGCGATCGACGTCACGAAATGGGCTATGTAGTGACTGTTGGCCTCGAGTATCGTGTTGATCAGCCAGATCACACCAAAGAGAATACGCATTCCGGCAAAGGCCAGCTCTTGACTCCCGGTGTAACGTGACGATCGATCCTCAAACATGAAACGGCTCTCCTTTCGCTGCTGCGGTTGCCAATAAGGCGTTGCTCGCTCTCAGCCGGACTATAGTACAAAGGCATGGTCCATGCCCACCGCCGCGTCGCCCCGGCCTGGACAGGCCCCCGCCCACGGCCCGGTCCCGATCCGCCTTGCCCACGCGCGCCCTCACGCCCCAATCCCAACCCTCGTCTGGCGCGAAAAGCCAATAAAATAGGGGAGGGAACGAGACTTCCTCTACGACATCCTCAAGCGGCCTGATGCGCCCTTGCCGCAGGCCGCGAACGGCTTCTGATGCAAACGGCGGGGGAGTCGACCCGTTATCTGGGCCACCGCCCCTTTCATCGCTTCGGCGGCGCTCGCCGCTCACGGGCACTTGGCTCGCCTCGCGGCCGCGTTTACCATGCGTTCCGCCTCGCCCATGGGGAGCATCCCCGCGGGCCCACAATAAGGATAAGGAGCGAGAAGCCCATCATGTCGAAATCACCGAGCATTGCGAAAATCCTGGCCCGCGGCCTGCTCATCCTGGTCGGGACGAGCGTCCTGGCCGGCTGCTTCTTCGCCCCGCCGGGCCAATATGTGCGCCGCGGGTGCTACTGGTGTGGCGGCGGCTATGACCACCATTATGATCATCGCGATCACGGCGACGACCGTGGCGACCACTGACGCGTCGCAGACTCTCTAGCGACCCATTTCCGCCTGGGCCCCGTGGGCCCAGGCGCCTCCCGAAGACCCCGCGACGAGCCCTTCGTCTCGAGCCGAGGCGGGATCCGTCGCCCGCGCGCATCCGTCCGCATCACGAACCATTCTGAGACGCCCGCCGTAGGCCGTCCGCCTCGCCATCGCGCTTGAGCATCCGCGCGCCGCCATGCCTCCCGCCATGGGGCCTCGTCGTCGGCTGGCGATGCCAGCGGCAGGCCGCTTCGGAGGGCGTGACCGTGGGCCCTTGGGCCGCCCGGCGGGCGCCGTTTGCCCTCATCCGTCAGTTCGTATAATGTATATTATGTTAAGTTACGGACGCAGGAACATAAGGGGAGTTAATGCCAACTCGCCGTCAGGGCCTTGGCGGACGCCGCAAGCGCGGCCGCTGTTCCTCCCAAGGACCGCTGTCCCGCCCTCGCCGCGGCTCGGTTTGCAAAGACCACCCATGAGGGGCCGGGGCCGGCATGTATCCGCTGCCCGGTTTCTGAGCAATAATACCGGCGGGCATGAGATCACGGAGGAGCATCATTCATGAACACGAACGAAGGGCTGCTGGATCGCGTCATCCGCATCATCATCGGGCTGGTCTTGATCGCGCTTGCGGTAACGGGTCGCTGGTCGCCGTGGGGATGGATCGGGGTCCTGCCTCTCACAACGGGTCTTGTGGGGTTTTGTGGCCTCTACCAGATCCTGGGCATCAAGACCTGTCCGGTCAGGGCCGAAAAGCATCGGCCGTCGTAAACGGTGATGGACCTGGCGGCGGCCGCAAAAGCGAAATCCCTTTTCCGGATGAGCCGGGCCATGGGCGCCTCGACGGGCGGCGGGCTCGCCGGCTCGCGCGCAACATGAAGCTGTGGGAGGACACTCGATGACAGAGGCAGCAAGCGCCTTTCAGGCCGCGTTGACCGGCCCTTTTAGCGGTATCGTGAGCTGGGCACAGCTTGCGGAATTATGGGCCACGGTTCGCGCGCGGCCGGAGGGATGGTATATCTACGCGATCGGCGAACCGGTGCCCACCGGCATAGCCGACCCCGAGGCCTTGATACGATTCACCGAGGAGATCGATACGCTTTTGCGGCGCGAGCATCGCGAAGACTACTGTGGCATCGTCTACGCCGACAACAAGGCG
>DAHWGZ010000539.1 GCA_027335965.1 Acidiferrobacter sp. | reverse complement strand
AATCCTCTACCGAATGGCAGCGAATTGCCGTCGACCGTCAACCCGTCCCGGAACTTCCTGAGGAATAGTTCGAATTGCCCGCGTCGCGACCGATCACAGACCACACAGACGTTCGGCCGCGTCGGCGTGAACACATGCCTGCTGTAAGGCCCGAACTTTGTCAGTCCTACCGCCGCACGCGTCTCTGACTTGAGCGTGCCGGCATCGAACACGTAGGTCGGTGTGCTGGCTTCCGCGAAACGCGGAAACACCGTGCTATTTTTTTCGCTAATCAGGCCACCGATGCCGACACTCAGCCCTTCTTGCAACTCGACGGCACCCAAGCCCCGCACCCAGTCCGAAATCCGGACGATGTGCTCCATCCGGGCACGCCCCCTGCTGTTCTCGAACACGATCTCAGGCTCTATCCGACTTTCCCCACGGTATCGGCTTGATAATCAGGCAGGTCTGATGGGTGTGGCGGTGTAAACGAGCCAGGGTTGGATAGGCGTTAGGTGGGGTGATATCTGTCGGGGCGTACAAGGGCTTGCAATGGAGGGTAAACACGGGTCTCCTCTC
>DAHWGZ010000538.1 GCA_027335965.1 Acidiferrobacter sp. | reverse complement strand
CCGAGGCCTTGATCGGCAGGACGTAGCTCGACAGGTATCGGGGTTCGGCCATCCTGAGCGCGACCAGCAGCCAAAGAAGCACGGCGCTGGCGCTGGTCACGATGGCGCCATGGATGCCCCAGGCCCCGTAGACCATGCCGCCCACGGTGCCCCCTGTAAATACGCCGAGGAACTGGGAGGTCGAATAGGCGCCCATGGCCGTACCCTTTTGATCGGCGGGCGCCACTTTGGCGACCAGCGAGGGGAGGGTCGCCTCGAGGACGCTAAAGGCCGTAAAGAAGACGAGCAGGCCCGCAGCCATGGCCGGCAACGAGCGGTCAGCATAGACGTACGTCAGATTCGCAAGACCCAATACAGTGATCGCCCCGAGCAGGATCTGCCGCATCTTGCGCCGTTGCTCGGCAATGATGATGAAGGGGATCATGAGCAGAAACGCGAACACCATGATCGGGAGGTACAGCTCCCAACTGCGGTTCACCGGGACGTGGGTCATGTGCGCGAGCAGCACCGGCAGGACCACGAAGTTCGACGTGAGCACGAACTGCATGATGAAGATGCCAA
>DAHWGZ010000537.1 GCA_027335965.1 Acidiferrobacter sp. | reverse complement strand
CGATTGCTCGGCACCCCCCGCCGCCCCCGCCACAGGAGTTGCCGACCACAACCGGACGTGGCCAAGTCCACGTCGGCAAAGGAAGTGGCCTCGAGAACGCTCGCGAGACCACCAGAGAAAATGGAGAGCAGAGAGCGCAGTAATCGGCCCTGGGTGCCGCAAATCGCGCCGAAGAAACACGGGGGCGCCGTTTTGTGGCAGAGTGGAAAGTGGCGCCGCGGAAGACCGATAGACCAATGGTGCTTATTGCCCGCAGGAGAGCGTGGTCCTGGGTGACGTCATCGACATGGGTGAATCGACCGGGCGGTTCGCAGCCGCTGGGCCGATATCCCGTTTGAGAGAGTGAGCAAGACGACGGACCCGATGCAACGCCACCTTATCCTTCCCCAATGAATAATGGAGCAAGCCATGGCACGACGCCATGCCCCGCATCCCCCCAAACCGGGCTCATCCCGAGCCGCTTTGACGATAACCCGCCCCCACGCCACCGGCATCGACATCGGCAGCGCCTCCCACTGTGTGGCCGTGCCGCCGGATCGGGACGACCCACCGGTACGCGAGTT
>DAHWGZ010000536.1 GCA_027335965.1 Acidiferrobacter sp. | reverse complement strand
CACGATCTTGCAATTACGGCACAGCTTCTTCACCGATGCCCTGACTTTCATGGTTTCCCCTACTTAGGTAGCCCGCTCACTCCGCCCGTGAGGTTCGCCTTTTTCAACAAACTCTCGTATTGATGCGACATCAGATGCGCCTGCACCTGTGCCATGAAATCCATGCTCACCACCACGATGATGAGCAGCGACGTGCCTCCGAAATAAAACGGCACGTTCCACTTCAAGATCAAAAACTCCGGCAGCAAGGACACCAGGGTAATATAGATCCCCCCCGACAACGTCAGCCGTGACATGACGTCATCGATATAACGCCGCGTCTGCTCACCCGGCCGGATGCCGGGAATGAACGCCCCCGACTTCTTCAGGTTATCCGCGGTATCCTTCGGATCCATGATCATCGCGGTGTAAAAGAACGAAAAAAACATCACCGCGACCGTAAATACGATCAGATATACCGGTTGGCCCGGGGCCAGCGCCGCCGCCACCGTATGCAGCCATCCCATGCCCTTGGCCTGCCCAAACCAGTTCGCCGCCATGGTCGGAAACAGGATCATGCTCGA
>DAHWGZ010000535.1 GCA_027335965.1 Acidiferrobacter sp. | reverse complement strand
ATCCTGGTTCCACCGGGGGATGCTGCGGCCATGGCCGATGCGCTCGCCGCGCTTGCCGGCGACGGTATCCGGCGCCGGGCGCTCGGGGAGGCCGCGCGCGAGATCGTCCGGACGCGGTACACGATATCGGGGACGAGCCGCTCGTATGCCGCGGAACTCGGAATACGAACCAGAAAAAAGGTCGTATAAGACCGCCTGATCGGAGACGGCGGCTGGACAGTGTGGAGAGGGAAGTCATGGAAGATCGATCAAAGTGTGCACGGCCTTACGGGCAGGACGGGATCCCGGGCCTGGTGAATACCGTTACCCAATACAAGTATCGATCGCGGCGGCGCGCACACCTTCGTGTCGCGGGCACGACTCGTGACGGTCAGGGGTCTGCGCGCGCGTTTGTCCGCGCCGCTCTCGTGAGGGCCGCGGCGCTCGCCGGTTGCCTCTCGTGGGCAGTTGCCGCCCACGCCCATGTGTCCGTGTGGCTCTCGCACAGCACGCACAAAATCCGTCCCAACGCCCCGGCGCGGGCGCGATCGGTGATTCACCTGTTCGCGGCCCATGGCGAATACG
>DAHWGZ010000534.1 GCA_027335965.1 Acidiferrobacter sp. | reverse complement strand
CCCCTGGATTCGCCTAGGACTGAAGGTGACCTACAATATGTTTTCGGCGGCCAGCGTATTTGTGAGTTACTCTCGGACGACCTTTCGCTACGGCCAGTCGGCCGTTAACTCTAGCGGGTATCTGGAACCGAACAGCCGGACTGTCAATGATGCCGCAGAAGCCGGGGTGAATATCCACTTCTAAAAAACTGGTCTGGTGCCGCCAAAAAAATGGGGGCCATTGGCCCCCATTTGTTATGGCTCGCGTGACACCGGCCCACTCGCGTTAGTTCCGGCCCTGTTGGCCTGGACGAGTATACATCATCGGGAGATGAGCTCTAGCCGGAACAACTGAGCGGCATGCCAGCCACAATCACCAATACCGCGGATAACAAAACGGCATTGCCAAAGATAAATAAAACCTCGCGTAGCCCCAGGGCTTTCCAGGACAGCGCTTCCCACCGCTCATGGCGCACATTATACCTGATCTGCAACTCCGACGGTGACTCCCGGGTTGGCGGGCATGAGGCCAGCGCCTCCAGTACTTTTTGACGCAACTCGGCGCGCGACATCGTCTTTCCCGCCG
>DAHWGZ010000533.1 GCA_027335965.1 Acidiferrobacter sp. | reverse complement strand
ATCGTCGAATGTCAGGGCTTCTTGAACGATACGCATGCGACATTATACGGAAAGCCCGCGCGGCCGTAAACGCCCCGGGAACCGACCGCCATGGGCCGCGCTTGGCTTTGTTTTTCGACCGCAAACGTCTATACACTAACCCCATACCGATCAGGAGAAGCAAGCCATGAAAAAAATCGCCCTTGCGGCCGTGTACGCGCTGGTATTGGCCGGCTGCGCGCACGTAACCACCCACCACGCCCCGCAAAGCGCGGTCGCCGCCGCGCGCCTGAAACAGGCCGATATCGCGGTCAAGGACGCCCGCGCCCACGGCGCGCTATGGCTCGCCACCCCGCACCTGCTCGCCGTAGCGCGCACGGCCGCCGCCAAGGGCAACTACGGCACGGCGATCAAGGCCGCCAACATGGTCATCCTGCAATGCCAAACGGCCGAGCGCCAGGCCGCGGCCAACGCCCACGTCAAGCCCTATTATCCTCACTGAGCCATAAGTGCCCCGGGTTCCCTGCCCGGGGCGTTCTAGGGTATGGTGCGGCGATGGAATCCGACAGCCCGCCATCCTACCGAC
>DAHWGZ010000532.1:318-567 GCA_027335965.1 Acidiferrobacter sp. | reverse complement strand
CGCCTGATTGTAGACAAACCGGCATGACCCGGCGAAGCGGCGCATCTGGCGCTGCTGTTCGCCGTTGGGTTTTAGCTCATACTTGAAGGCTTGGAGACGACTCATAACCCTTATTATAGGCTAAAATCCCGCTATCCATCCCCCCCTGAACGATGGGGCTTTTCGCTTGATTCTGGTAAAAAAGCGCGGCAGGATGTCCCCTGTCCGCGCCCTGTCCCGGCCGCGCGCCCGAGAGGTCCGCGGCCTTCG
>DAHWGZ010000532.1:0-308 GCA_027335965.1 Acidiferrobacter sp. | reverse complement strand
CGTTTTTATCCCAAGCCCCCGCCCGGTATGGCCTGGACGGGGTCATTGCCGGTGGTGGTGACCCCGAGCAAGGCATAGGCGCTGGCATTACGTGCCTCGCTAAAAGGCGGAATCGACAGCGTTTGGATATTGCCCGGCGGCGCGGAGCCGCTGGCGGTGGCGAGTACGTTGTCGACCACATACAGGGCCTTGCCGTTGTGGGCGATCGCGAGCCCATACGCATCGGTAAAGGGTGTGGCGCTTGTGAGCGCTACCGGTGTCGTATTCCAGCCGACCCCTGAGGCGAGCGGGTTCGTTCGCGTAAAGAC
>DAHWGZ010000531.1 GCA_027335965.1 Acidiferrobacter sp. | reverse complement strand
TGACCCTGCAATGGCACACCGGCCGCCATGCGGTCGGGAACCAGGGCACCCCATACCCACTCCGACCGCCGTCCATCGGGATACCGGCAACCCTCGTGATCCGGTCACCGCGGCTCCCGACCATCCCATCAGCAAAACCCGCGCCAGCAGTGAAACCGGGGGATTTCCTGGGTATTCCGGGTCATGCCGGATCACGGTGTCACCATCTTGGGAGAGTGCGTCACCAGGATGGTGACGTCCCGCCTCGCGGGCCCGGGCCTGGCGTATGACCGCACCCATCATCGATGGGCCGGCGCCGCGGCCTTGCAAGATCATAGGTGTGTCCGGCGCGGCCATGCGCAATCGTAGGCAGGATACGGCCCGCTCCGCCGGGGCCACGGCGATGACCGACCTCGACCGCGACGGGCTCGAAACGGTCACGATGGGAAACCGCGGATTCCCGGAGATCGGCAGGACCGTACACCTCCCGGGTTGCGGGCGGCCGACCGGGTCCCTGGTGGAGGCCGATCCTCCTTAGCCGGTGCTCCAGCCGCGCGGCCGGCGCATGCCGGCGACCTTGCAGGCCTG
>DAHWGZ010000530.1 GCA_027335965.1 Acidiferrobacter sp. | reverse complement strand
ATCGCCCGCCATTGCCCAGGGTCGACGACCCGCTTACCGACAAACCCTCCGATCCCGCACATGAGCCCTCCCGGATAGCGGGGCATCATACCAAGGGCGGGTGACAAGAGGGGATTGGCAATAGCGGCTTACGAGCAAGGCGCCAAATTTCCCGTGTGATGGCGGCGCGAGAGCGCCCTCAAAACAACCCTTCGCGCCGCGATTCCGATACACTACCCGAATGCCCGTACCACCGGATCCCGCCCCCCGTCCAGCGCGCGAAACGCCGCGTATTTTGGTCGTCCGTCGCGACAATATCGGCGACCTCATATGCACCTTGCCCGTCTTCGAGGGGATCCGCCGTCGCTACCCGGGGGCCCATATCGGTGCGCTCGTCAATTCTTACAATGCGCCGCTGCTGGACGGCAACCCCTATCTCGACCGCGTCCATGTCTACGTCAAATCCAAGCATAGACCGGGCGCGGGAACGCTGGCGCTCGTACGCGACCGATTCAAGCTTGTCGCGGGCCTGCGCCGGGAGCGCTATCGGACGGCACTTCATGCCGGCAGCCGGCCGCGCCCCGAGAT
>DAHWGZ010000052.1 GCA_027335965.1 Acidiferrobacter sp. | reverse complement strand
CCTCGAGGTTGGCAAACCGGTGACGGAGGCCCGCGCCGAGGTCGAGAAGTGCGCATGGGCGTGCGACTACTACGCGGAAAACGCCGAACGCCTGCTCGGCGACGAACGGGTCGACGTCGGTGACGCCGACGCGCGGGTGGCGTTCCTGCCGCTTGGCGTCATATTGGCCATCATGCCGTGGAATTTTCCGTTCTGGCAGGTATTCCGGTTCGCCACCGCGGCGCTCACGGCCGGCAACGCGGCGCTGCTGAAGCACGCCGCGAACGTCCCGCAATGCGCCCTGTCGATCGCCGGGATCTTCCGCGAGGCCGGGGCCCCCGAGGGCCTGTTTCAGGCGCTATTGGTGCGCGCGCCTTCGGTCCCGGCCTTGATCGCTGATCCGCGCATCCACGCCGTCACCCTGACCGGGAGCGAGGCCGCGGGACGCGCGGTGGCCGCGGCCGCCGGGCGCGCCCTGAAAAAGACCGTGCTCGAACTGGGCGGCTCGGACGCCTTCATCGTCCTGGCCGATGCCGATCTCGACCGCGCCGCCAAGGCCGCGGTCGTGTCCCGCTACCAAAACGCCGGGCAAAGCTGCATAGCCGCCAAGCGCCTGATCCTGGTGGAGTCCGTGGCCGAACCCTTTCTGGAGCGCTTTACGCGGCACGTCCAGGCCCTGAAGGTGGGCGACCCGCGCGATCCGGACGTGCTGATGGGTCCGCTCGCGCGGCGCGATCTGCGCCAAGCCCTCCACGAGCAGGTGACCGAGGCCTTGAACCAAGGGGCCATCGCGCGCCTCGGCTGCCAGATCCCCGAAGGGCCCGGCAGCTACTACCCGCCGTCGATCCTAGACCATGTGCGCCCGGGCATGCGCGCCTATGGCGAGGAGCTTTTTGGTCCGGTGGCGATCATCTTGCGCGCGCGCGACAGCGCGCAGGCGCTGGCGCTGGCCAACGACAATCGCTATGGCCTCGGCGCCAGCCTGTGGACCGGCGACACCGTGCGCGGG
This sequence comes from Acidiferrobacter sp., assembly GCA_027335965.1. The sequence continues at coordinate 8,938 of DAHWGZ010000052.1, read as the reverse complement.
GCGGCCCTGGCGCGCGACCTGGAATCGGGATCGAGCTTCGTGAACGCCCTGGTGAAGAGCGACCCGCGGCTACCCTTCGGGGGCGTGAAGGCCTCGGGCTACGGACGGGAGCTTTCGCTCTACGGCCTGCGCGAATTCACCAACATCAAGACCTTGTGGGTCGCGTCCTGAGCAAAAGGCGCGGGCCGGGATTCCCCGGCCCGCGCCCTACCCGCCGCTAAAAGCGAAACAGCAGGCTGCCGCTATAGAACTGCGTGTCGTTATGGGGGATGAGGAATTGCTGCCATTGTCCGCGCAGGGCCAGGTGACGGACGATGTTGATCTGCACGCCGGCGCCATAATCCGGGTGCGTGCCGTCATGGGTCACGGTCGTGGACACCGGGGTGACCGTGCGCGTGCGGAATCGCGAACCGCCACCCTCGACAAAGATCGAGAACACCGGCGTGAACGGAAAGCTGAGCAGCCCGTTGACGTCATAACCGCGATTGCGGATCTTCTCGGTGCCCACCGGCGTGCCGATGCTGTCCGTGCCCAGGTTCTGGTAGCCGCCCTGGACCGCAAAGAAGCGGTTGAAGGCATAACCCACGAAGGCCTTCCAGGCGGGCCGAGTGCGCTTGAAATTGACGAACGGCCCGGGGATGTCGGAACCCAGGTTGCGATTACGCGCCCCGCCGCCGCCGGCGCCGATATAGAAGCCCGACTGCGGGCCGCCCCAGTAATGGGCCGAAGCGACCACGGGCGCGAGCGTGAATACCGCCATCATCCCTGTCTTGACGAGTGCTCCTTTCCTGATCATTGCGTGTCCTCCGTTTCTGACCCCCGCGAGGTTGGACAGAAAAACTTCCCGCCCGTTTACCCTGCGCACGCATTCTAAGAGGACCGCCGGTCACGCGTATCCGGCTAAAGAAACGGCCCGGCCCGCGAAATTCTTCGAAAAACGCCTTGCCTCGGGCCGCTGATCACGGCGACCGTCGGCGCTAGGGGACCGACAAGGAACGCGCGACAAAGGCCTTCAGGTAGGCGGTCTCGGGAATCGCCGGATGGATGGGATGGTCGGGACCCTGCCCGCCCTCCTCCACGAATTGGATGCCACGCCGCAGGCGCGTGGCGGCCTGCGCCACGACCCGCGACAGGGTCTCGCGCTCCAAGTGATGCGAGCACGAGGCCGACAAGAGGACGCCGTTCGCGCCGAGGACCGCGAGCGCCGCCTCGTTGAGCCTCTGGTAGGCGGCAAGCCCCGCCCCGTAATCCTTGCGGCGCTTGATGAGCGCGGGGGGATCCACGATCACCACATCGAAATGCTCGCCCGCGCCGCGCAGATCGCGCAAGATCTCGAAGACATCTCCATGAACGGTGGCGACGTGCGGGCCCACGCCATTATCGGCGGCATTGCCGCGCGCATAGGACAGCGCCCGGTCCGAGGCATCGACGAGCGTCACGTGATGGGCGCCATGGGCGGCGGCCTGGATGCCGAAACCGCCGACATAGCTGAAGAGATCGAGGACCCGCGCGCGCGCCACATAAGGCAGAAGCCGCATCCGATTCGGGCGCTGATCGTAGAACCAGCCGGTCTTCTGGCCCACCCCCAGCGCCACGCGAAACCGGCAGCTGCCCTCGATGACCGTGACCTCATCCGGCGGTTCACCGAGCCCCGCCTCGACATAGGAGGGCAGGCCCTCGAGCGCGCGGCTTGCGGTATCGTTGCGCACGAGGATGCTGGCCGGCCGCGCGACCTGATCCAAGGCCTCGATCACATCGGTCTTCAGGCGCTCCATGCCGGCGGTCGTGAACTGGGCGACCAGCACGTCGCCGTAACGGTCGACGACGAGGCCCGGCAATCCATCGGCCTCGCCGAAGGCCAACCGATAAAAGGGCGAGGCATAGACGCGCTCGCGCCAGGCGAGCGCCGCCCGCAGGCGCGCGACAAGGAGATCGCGGCCGACCACGGCGCGCGGGTCGGCGCTCACGATGCGCACGCTGATGAGCGACCGCGGGTTCACATAGCCCACGCCAAGACAGCGGCCATGCGCGCTCTCGATGCGCACGACATCGCCCGGCGTGAACGCCGAAAGCGGCGTGGCATCGCTATCGATCTCGTTGCTGAATATCCACAGATGGCCGGCGCGCAGGCGCCGGTCCTCGCGGGGCCGCAACCGAATGATGGGAAGAGACATGGCGCCATTATACCAAGAAACGGCGCGCGGCCCGGGGCGAGCGGCGTACAATGGGCGTTTTGGGGACGCGCCATGGCAACGACAGGCCTCGACAATCGGCTCGCCGACGAGACGAGCCCCTACCTGAATCAGCATGCCGACAACCCCGTGGCATGGCAGCCCTGGGACGAGGCCGCCCTGCGCATCGCGCGCGAGACCGACCGGCCGATCCTCTTGTCCGTGGGTTATTCGGCGTGCCACTGGTGCCACGTCATGGCGCACGAGTCGTTCGAGGACGCGGCGGTCGCGGCGGTCATGAACCGCCTTTTCGTGTGCATCAAGGTCGATCGCGAAGAGCGCCCGGACCTCGACCGCGTCTACCAGGCGGCGCACAACCTGCTCGCGCGCCGCGCCGGGGGGTGGCCGCTCACCATGTTTCTGGCGCCCGACGACCTCACGCCGTTTTTCGGGGGGACCTACTTCCCCAAAGAGGCGCGCTTCGGGCTGCCGGCGTTTCCCGACCTGCTCGTCCATGTGGAGCGGTACTTTCGCGAGCATCGCGCGGAACTCACCGCGCAGGGTCCGCGGCTGCGCGAGGTCCTGGCCACCTCCGATCAGGTCAAGGCGGCGGACGCGACGACCGATGAATCCCCGGCGGATCGCGCCGTAGCGGAACTTGCGGGGCAATTCGATGCCATCGATGGCGGGTTCGGGGGCGCCCCGAAGTTTCCGCATCCCGGCGGCGTGCGCCGGCTGCTGCTGGCATCGGTCCGCCACGCGGATCAGGAGGCGTCGTCCATGCTGCGCGCGAGCCTGCACGCGATGGCCGACCGCGGGCTCTACGATCATCTGGAGGGGGGATTTTTCCGCTATAGCGTCGACGCGCAATGGCATATCCCCCACTTCGAAAAGATGCTCTACGATAATGCCCAGCTCATCGCGCTCTACGCCGAGGCCTTCGCGGCCACCGGCGATGACCGGTTCCGTGACGCGGCGATCGCCGCCGGCGACTGGGTGCTGCGCGACATGGAGGCCCCGCACGGCGGTTACTACGCCACCCTCGACGCCGATAGCGGCGGCGAGGAGGGGGCCTTTTATCTGTGGCAGCGATCGGATTTCGAGGAATGGCTCGATGCCGGCGAGCGGGCGGTGGCGATCCCGTATTACGGCCTGGACGGGCCACCGAACTTCGAGGGGCACGCCTACCATCTCATGATCGCGACCCCCCTGGAGGCGATCGCAAAACGCCTGGACCTGCCCCTGGAAGAGGTGGCGGCGCGGCTTGCCGGCGCGCGCGACAAACTCGCCGCCGCGCGCGCCCGCCGCGCGCGCCCTGGCCGCGACGACAAGATCCTGACGGCCTGGAACGGGCTCATGATCAAGGCCCTGGCGCGCGCCGGGCGGCTGCTTGGCATCCCCCGATTCATCGATTCGGCGGCCCGCGCCTGCGATCGCATGCGCTCGGAGCTCTGGGATGGGACGCGCCTGTCGGCGGTCGCCAAGGACGGCCGCGTAAGCCCCTACGGCTACCTGGACGACTACGCATTCCTGCTCGACGGGGTGCTCGAGCTTCTGGCGACGCGCTGGCGCCAGGACGACCTGATCTTCGCCCTGGCGCTCGCCAAACGCATGACGGCGGATTTCGCGGATCACGAGAACGGCGGCTTCTACTTCACCGCCAGCGACCACACGACCCCCCTCTACCGGCCCAAATCCTTCTCCGACGATGCCCTGCCGTCGGGCAATGCCGTGGCCGCCTCGGCGCTTTACCGTCTCGCCCACTTGCTCGCCGACCCCTCGCTCGAGGCCCCGGCGCGCGCGGCCGTGGATGCGGGCCTGGCGGCGCTGGCACGCTATCCGTCCATGCACGCCGCGCTGATCGAGGCCTGGGAAGACGCCAACGACCCGCCCGCGATCATCGTCCTGCGGGGGACGCAAGGCCCGCTGGATCGGTGGCGCGAGCGCGCGCACGCCGATTTCGCGCCGCGCCGCGCGGTCTACGCCATCCCCGACGACGCCCCAGACCTGCCGCCCGGGCTCGCGGCCCGCGCGCCCTTGGGCGCGGTGGTCGCCTATGCCTGCCAGGGCCTGCGGTGCGAGGCGCCGGTGACTGACGAGGCCGGCTTCGAGGCGGTGCTCGCGCGGACTATGCTTTGACGACCCCAACCCATTGAGGACGAGCCTGTCATGCCCATGACCATCGGCGACTACGTCGCGCGTGCCCGCAGCCGTATCCAAGAAATCCCCGCGGAGGAGCTCGACAATCTCCTCGAAGACAACGAGGCGATACTCGTGGTGGACGTGCGCGAGCCAGCGGAGTTCGCGTCCGGCCATATCCCCGGGGCGATCCTGATCCCGCGCGGGACGCTCGAGGGGGCCGCCGATCCGGCCAGCCCGCATCGGGTCGAACCCCTGTGCTCGGCCCACGGGCGGCTGGTGGTGCTGTATTGCGAATCGGGGGCGCGCAGCGCGCTGGCCACCGAAACCCTGCAGGAGATGGGCTTTGGCGATGTGCGCAATCTCGCCGGCGGCTGTGTTTTGTGGGAGGCGGAGGGCCTGCCGCTCGTGGCGGACGACTGAGGGCGGACCCCGGTCCCGGCCGCGCGGACGATGGCGCGCGCGGGGGCGCTCCCCTAACCTCCCGGGACGAACCCATCACGCCCGCGCGAGGCCGCCATGCCCTACCCGCCCACGCTCTCCGGCCTGGCATGGGCCTCGCTCATCCTCGCGTGCGCGTGCGCCGGCTTCATCGTGATCGACATCGCGCGCGGCCACCGTCAGTCCATGAGGATCATGGAGATCCCTTGGCCCGTCACCGGCCTCTTCATGGCCCGATCGGCCTGGTCTTTTATCTGTGGTTCGGGCGCGCGCGCTCGAGCGGTGGCCAAAGGTCGCGCCGGCCGCGTTGGCAGGGCGTGTTTGTCTCGGCCAGCCATTGCGGGGGCGGCTGCACGCCGGGAGACATCCTCGCCGAAGAGACGCTGCACCTGAGCGGATGGCGCCTCGCGGGCGGCATGCTGCCGAGCTCCTACCTGGCGGACTTCGGCTGCGCCTATCGGCTTGGGATCTGGTTTCAGTACCTGCCGATCCGCGCCGCCCGTGACCTCAAGGTCCGGCAGGCGCTCGCGGCCGCCATCAAGGCCGCCACCCTCTTGCTTCTGGCCTTCGAGGCCGGGCTCTTTGCCTGGATGGCGCTCACGCGCGCGGTCTGGTTTCCCCGCCTCCACGCCAACGACCCGGTCTTCTGGTTCCTGATGCAAATCGGCATGTGCGTGGGCTTCGTCACCACCTATCCGGCCAACTGGTGGCTCGTGCGCCACGGTATCAAGGAGGGCATGTAGCCGGGGACGCCGCCTCAGCCTTCCTGCGCGACTGGCCGTTTGGCGACCGCCTGGATGACGGGCTCTTCCTTGTGTCGACCGAACCAGTTCACGAAGGCGCCGCGCGCGGGGCTCAGGCGGGCCTTGAAGAGGCTGCGGCGGTCTTCCATGGCCTGCTCCTGGAAATTGCCCACATGGCGCGTCAGGGTCTCCTGGGAGCGCTCCATGAGCCCGACATAGGCCTCGGTGTCCAAAGGCAGCTCCAGTTCCCGGCGAATGGCGACATTGGCGCGCACCACGAGCGCCCCGAAGGCGATGCCGGCGTGGGCCGCGTCGCGCAACAGCTGGGCCTCGCTTGCGAGCAGCGTCTCGCGCAGTTCGCGCAGGCGCTCGACGGCATCCTCTATGGCAGCCTGGGCCTCGGCCAGGATCTGGTTCTGCACGGTCCAGAAGGCCGACTCGGTGGCCTGCGCGCGATCCATCTCGCGCATGCGCGCCAGCGCCTCGTCGCGCCGTCCTCCGGCGGCCTCGATCAAGAGCTCCTCGGCCTTGATCTCCTCCTTCAGGCGCTTCACCGGGAGCTGCTCGACCCCCAGGTCCGCGACGCTGCGCACAAAGAACTCGTTGGCCTCGACAATCGCCTGCACGGTCGCGAGCGAGCCCACGATATGCACCTTGTTGAGATCGCCCCCTATGCCCCGAATCAGCGCCTCGTGCTGATCGGAGGCGAGATCGTCGCGCGCGAATGCCGCGAGATACTCCTGGGCATGGGCCAGGGCCTCCGCCGACTTGAGATAGACCTCGCGGCGCAGCGCCATGTCGCGCTCGCGGTCGCGCATCAGGGCATCATGGCGCAGGCGCTCGGTGTTGCGCTCCGATTCGCTGCGGTTTTGCATGTAAAGACCGCTCAAGGTGATGGTCGAGCCGGTCGTTATGGCATAGAAGATCGCCGGCACGGACTTCAGCAAAGCGAATACGGATTCCAGCAACATGGAAGTCTACCCTCCGTTCAGGCGATATCCAAAGACATCCGCGAACCGTTCGCGAAAGGTCTCGGGGTCGACCGCGTGGTTTTGTGTCCCGGCGTGCTCGATCTTCAGGGCGCCGAGGAGCGAGGCCACGCGCCCGGTCGTCTCCCAATCAAAGCCCTGCGCGAGCCCGAACAGGAGACCGGCGCGATAGGCGTCTCCGCAACCCGTGGGGTCGCAGACACGCTCGGCGCGTACCGATGGAATCTGGTGGACACGGCCGTTGGCGTAAATCTCCGAGCCCTCGGCGCCTTTCGTGACGATGAAGGCGCGGACGCGGGAGGCAAGGGCCGCGACATCGAGGCCGGTGCGGGCCGCGAGCAGCCCCGCCTCGTAGTCGTTCACGCACACATAGTCCGCCTGATCGACGAAAGACAGGAGCTCGGGGCCGTCGAACATCGGCAGGCCCTGGCCCGGATCGAAGATGAACGGGATGCCGGCCTCGGCGAACTGCCGGGCATGGTCGATCATGCCCTGACGCCCATCGGGCGAGACGATGCCGAGCGTCACCCCGGGGGCGTCGGCCACGCGATTGCGGTGCGACTCGGCCATGGCGCCGGGATGAAAGGCCGTGATCTGGTTGTCGTCGAGATCGGTGGTGATGAAGGCCTGCGCGGTATAGGTCCCGGGCACCTCGGCCACATGCGTGCGGGCGATGCCATGGCGGTCCATCCATTGGGCGTAGGGCGAAAAGTCCTCGCCCACGGTCCCCATGGGCAGCGCCTGGCCCCCGAGCGCGTTCAGGTTATAGGCGATGTTCCCGGCGCAACCGCCGAACTCGCGGCGCATGCTCGGTACCATGAACGACACGTTCAGGATGTGGAGCCGGTCGGGAAGGATGTGCCGCCCAAACTTGTCCGGAAAGACCATGATCGTGTCGAACGCAAAAGATCCGCAAATAAGTGCTGTCATGTTGCTTAAAAATCCTCATGACCGGGCCGTCTGTGCAATATCGGACGACTCGATGGCGCAAAGCATAGCGGTCATCGAGCGCGCCTCAAATCGTTGTCGGCCCGAGTGGAAGAAAAACCCGATGGATGGCCGCCGATGGGGCGGCCTCAAGCCTTGATGGGATCGGCCCTCCAAGCCAGATCGAGCTCGCGCGCCGCGCGTACCTCATCGACGCGACGCACGGGCAGCGTGTGGGGCGCGGCCTTCAGGAGCTCGGGCGCGGCCTTGGCCTCGGCGAGGATCTCGGCCATGGCTGCCACGAAGCCATCGATCTCGTCGCGGCCCTCGGTCTCGGTCGGCTCGATCAGGAGGCACTCCGGGACCATCAGGGGAAAATAGATGGTCGGCGCGTGATAGCCCTTGTCCAGGAGCCGCTTGGCGACATCGAGCGCGGTGACGCCGGTGTCCTCCTTCAGGCCCTTCAGCGTCAAAAGAAACTCGTGGGCCGCGCGCCGCCCGGGGTAGGCGGGCTCGAAGCCCAGGCGGCTCAGGCGATCCAGCAGATAGTTGGCGTTCAGCGCCGCGTATTGCGCGATGCGCGCCATGCCCTCGCGACCCGCGAGGCGCGCGTAGACATAGGCCCGCAGGAGCACGCCGACGTTGCCGGCGAAGGTCGACAATCGTCCAATCGACTGCGGCCGGGTCTTTTCCGTGATCCAGTAATAGCGCCCCTCGCTCTCGCCGACCATCGGCACCGGCAGAAACGGCAGCAGCCGCTCGCCCACCCCAACCGGGCCCGCCCCGGGGCCGCCCCCGCCATGAGGGGTCGCGAAGGTCTTGTGGAGGTTCAGGTGAACGACGTCGAAACCCATGTCGCCGGGCTTCACTTGGCCAAGGATGGCGTTCAGGTTGGCCCCGTCGTAATACAAGAGCCCGCCTACGGCATGCACGCGTTGCGCGATGTCCTCGATATGCCGGTCGAATACCCCGAGGGTCGAGGGATTGGTGAGCATGAGGCCCGCGGTCTTCGGTCCGATCGCGGCATCGAGCGCGGCGAGGTCGATGTCGCCGTCGGCGCGCACATCGATCTCGCGCACGCGATAGCCGCACATGGCGGCGGTGGCCGGGTTCGTGCCATGAGCGGCCTTGGGGATCAGGATCTCGTCACGCTCCAGGTCGTTGCGGGCGACATGGTAGGCGCGAATCATGGCGACCCCCGCGAACTCCCCCTGAGCCCCGGCCATCGGCGTAAGCGAGACCGCGCGCATGCCGGTCACATCCTTCAACATCTCCTGTAATTCGAAAAGGCAGGCCAAAAGGCCCTGCCCCGTCGATTCCGGCGCCAAAGGATGGCGATTCGCGAAACCCGGAAGCAGGGCCGCGACGTGCGCGGCCCTCGGGTTGTACTTCATCGTGCACGAGCCAAGCGGATAAAAATGCGTATCGATGGCAAAGTTCCGCTGGCTAAGGCGCGTGTAATGGCGCACCACCTGAAGCTCCGAGACCTGCGGCAAGGCCGGCGGCGCGCGCCGCAGGAGCGCAGGCG
>DAHWGZ010000529.1 GCA_027335965.1 Acidiferrobacter sp. | reverse complement strand
CCCATCGTCTAGAGGCCTAGGACATCGCCCTTTCACGGCGGTAACAGGGGTTCGAATCCCCTTGGGGACGCCAATAAAATCAAGAACTTACGAGAAACTCTAACGCAATAACCCCACAGTTTGGTAACCTGAGTTATTAGAACGGTGGGCACTATGGCGTGCTTTCAAAAGCGGTCGGGCGCTTGGCGAGCCATCGTTAAGCGCAAGGGACACGAAACCCAAACCCGGACCTTCAACACAAAAGCTGAGGCCGAGGCATGGGCGTGCGTCATTGAGTCGGAGATCGCGCGGGGCGTCTTTGTCTCCCGCGCCGAGGCCGAAAACACGACCCTGGGCCAACTGCTTGACCGGTACCAGCGCGAGATCACGCCGCAGAAGCGCGGCGCGCGGATGGAGCAATCTCCATCTCAAAATCATCAGCGAGGATGCTGTAGCTCGCTGCGCCGTCGCCCATATCGCCGGTAAGGAACTGACGGCGTACAAGAATCGACGCCTCAGGGAGGTATCCGCCTCGACCTTGAACCGGGAACTCAATATCCTCTCGCACGTGTTTACCGTGGCCGCCCA
>DAHWGZ010000528.1:271-568 GCA_027335965.1 Acidiferrobacter sp. | reverse complement strand
CAACGCGTGACGCACGACCAGCTCCTCGAGCGTAAGCCCGGTCCCGAACCGCAGCAATCGCCCGCACAAACCCCCTATGGTGCGCGCCGCGATCTCGATCACCCATATGCCTTCGGCGTTCAACCGGCACTCGGCATGGATCGGGCCTTCGCGCAGGCCATAAGCGCGCGCGCCGCGCTCCACGACGTCGCGCACCGCCTCACGCGTCGCGGCATCCAGTCGCGAGGGGGTTATGTAATAGGTCTCCTCGAAAAACGGTCCCTCGAGCGCCTCGGGCTTGTCAAAGATCGCGAGCGT
>DAHWGZ010000528.1:0-261 GCA_027335965.1 Acidiferrobacter sp. | reverse complement strand
TCGATGAGCGCGCGGTTCCATACCGCCCGGTGATCGCGTCCGAGGATGGCACGCAGCCGCACAATCGCCGCGCGCAACCCCGGCTCGTCGTCCACGCGCATCACCCCGCGGCTGCCCGCTAGCGCGACCGGCTTCAACACCAGCGGATAGGGAAGGTCGGTGAGCGCCGGTAGCGCATCATCGAGCGCCAGCACCCGATGCCACGGAACGGGGACGCCGGCCGCCTGCAAGACCGCGCGCGCCCGGTCCTTGCGACGCGCG
>DAHWGZ010000527.1 GCA_027335965.1 Acidiferrobacter sp. | reverse complement strand
ACACCATGGGAGCGCCGCATTCCTCCACGGCGGCGAGCGCCTTGTCCACCGAGAGGCGCTGCTGCAGGATCTCCTTCGGGTAATCGATCTTGCCGCATCCGGCACAGGCCAGATTGCACTGAAAGAGCGGCTCGAGCATCAGCACCAGCGGATAGCGCTTCTGCCCGCGCAGCTTGCGGCTGATGATGTATCGGGCGACCCGGTACTTTTGAATCAGTGGAATACCCAAATCCGTCTCCCAGTGTTGTACCGGCGCCCGGGCCGCCAGCCAGCCCCGCCACCGGGGCTGTTGCCTGTTTCCTGTCTAACCGTGCACCAGCGCACGCACGGCCGCCTGGTGATCCCGCCTGATCCGCTCCCACTCCTGGGTGAACCAGGGCGTAAAGCGCGCGGCGCCCGCATCGCGCATCTCGGCATCGAGCGCCTCGGGTCCGATCCAGCGCCAGGCCGTGACCTCCGCACCATTGGCGCGCACCGGCGCGACCGAGCGCCCGATGAATACCGAGCACAGTTCATGCTCGGCACCCGATCCGTCGAATTGTGCTTGATACTTGAATTTGAATAGAAA
>DAHWGZ010000526.1 GCA_027335965.1 Acidiferrobacter sp. | reverse complement strand
AGGTGCTCGTGCAATCAATAAAGACGCGTCGCGGCCTTCGGGTTGAGTCAGCTTCATCAGCCGACAAAGCCGTTCGTTGACCTAAGTAGGCCTGTGTCAAACGTCCACTCATGTTACTCCCATGCTGTATTCCATCACCGTCTCATCAGGCGGCCCACAGTGTCCGCCAGAGAATCTCGCGGAACACGAGTCGGTAAGACCGTACCCAACACTTGCTCGTATACCCTCAAAGTCCCCGCCACCATACTCTCCACGGAAAACTCCGCCCGCGCTCGCCGACGCCCTTGTTCCCCAAGGCGCGCTCGGAGCCCGGGGTCGTTCAGCAGGCGATTGAGTGCTGCCGCCAAAGCCTCGGGGTCACGCGGGGGCGCGACAAGTCCTGTTTCCTCGTCACGATTGACATAAGTGACGCCGTTGTGCAGTTCGCAGCAAACGACAGGTTTGCCGCAGGCCATGGCCTCGAGCTGCACGAGCCCAAAGGCCTCGGCGGGCGCCGCGGAAGGCATACAGAAGACATCGCAGGCGTGGTAATAGAAAGGCAACTCGGCGTCGGGGATGCGCCCCACAAA
>DAHWGZ010000525.1 GCA_027335965.1 Acidiferrobacter sp. | reverse complement strand
AAGGTCCGTGCACCGTGGGCGTCGGTAGTCCGGGCGCGATCTCGCACAAGACCGGGATGCTGAAGAACTCCAATACCGTCTGCCTCAACGGCCGACCACTGCGCGAGGACCTCGCGCGCCGCCTCGAGCGCCCGGTGCGCCTCGAGAATGACGCCAACTGCCTGGCCTTGAGCGAGGCACGCGACGGGGCCGGCCAGGGCCTGCGCTGCGTATTCGCGGTCATCCTCGGCACCGGGGTCGGCGGGGGCCTCGTCCTCGACGGGACATTGTGGCCGGGGCGCCAGCATATCGCCGGCGAGTGGGGACACAACATCCTGGAGACCGACGGCCCGACCTGCTACTGCGGGCGCCGGGGGTGCGTAGAGACCCTGCTCTCGGGTCCGGGGCTTGCCGCCAGTTACCAGGCCCTGGGTGGGCCGAAAGGGTCCACCGCCCACGAGATCGCATCGCGCGTCGCGTGCGATTCCCGGGCGCAGGCAGCCCTCGACCTCTATTGCGCCCGCCTCGGGCGCGCGCTCGGGGTCGTGGTCAACATCCTGGACCCGGACGTGATCGTGCTGGCCGGCGGC
>DAHWGZ010000524.1 GCA_027335965.1 Acidiferrobacter sp. | reverse complement strand
AGATATCCGCGCTGATGATGTAAGGTTTGCCGGCCATGCCGATCATATACGGCACCTGGGTTGCAAGCACCGTTGCCACCGTGTATCCGAGGATCAGCCAGCTCGTGTGCCGGATGCCGCGCGTCACCGGCATCATCGGGATGCCGACCCGCGCGTAGTCGTCACGGCGGTAGATGGCAAGCGGCCAAAAGTGCGCCGGCGTCCACAAAAAGATGATCAGAAACAGCACCCAGCTTGCAAGAGGCGCATGGCCTGTCACCGCTGCCCACCCCAAGACCGGCGGAATCGCGCCGGCCGCGCCGCCTAGTACGATGTTTTGCGGTGTGCGCCGTTTCAGAAAGCCCGTATAGATGCCGGCATAGCCCACCAGGCCCGCCATCGTCAGGATCGCCGTCAGCTCGTTTACGAACACCGTGAGCACCAGCACCGATAATGCCATCAGAACGGTCGCAAATACCAACGCGCCTGTCACCGATATGGCATCATTCGGCAGCGGGCGAGCGTGCGTACGCCTCATCTGGCCGTCGATTTGCCGATCGACTACATGATTAATGGCCGCCGCCGCGCCTG
>DAHWGZ010000523.1 GCA_027335965.1 Acidiferrobacter sp. | reverse complement strand
TAACCGCGAGCGCTCTCTGCATAGACTGGTGGTAAAGAGCGGGGCTTGGCGGCGCTTCGGCTGAGCGCGCGCGGCCGATCACGGCGGGACCGGTTTATCAAAGCCGGAATGCAGTGTCCGCGCGCGGACGGTAATATACGGCGGTCTGCTGGCGGCCGATGGGTACTCGTAGAGGCCTTGGGGGCGACGCCAAGGCACGGAGGGATGCCATGGATATGCGCAACACGACCGAGGTCAAGCGCTCACGCCGTATCGAGCGCATGTATCAGGGGGAGGCCACCCGTGACGGCGCCGGGGTACGCCTGACGCGGCTCTTGTCGCAAGGGCTTCAGGGACGTCTCGATCCGTTTTTGATGCTGGATTTTTTCGGCAGCAACGACGCCACCGATTATCTCGCCGGATTCCCGGATCACCCCCATCGCGGTTTCGAGACCATAACGTATATGCTCGAAGGTCGCATGCGTCACCGCGACAATGCCGGTCACGAGGGCTTGCTCGCAACCGGCGGCATGCAGTGGATGGTGGCCGGGAGCGGGGTCGTGCATTCGGAGATGCCTGAACAGGAGGCCG
>DAHWGZ010000522.1 GCA_027335965.1 Acidiferrobacter sp. | reverse complement strand
GTGATATTGAGCCCCTTCACCTCCCAGTAGGTGGGCGCCCCGGTGGTGTTGTAGAAGAACACATCGTTCATGGTGTTGCTGCCGTCGATCGTGACCTGCTGGTTCTGGTAGGGCTCCAGGGTGATCCAGCCGTTGGCGGTGCCTGGGTGATCGATGGTGATGCCGCCCGGATAGGTGCCGCCCATGACCTCGATCGTGCCGCCCGGCCCCACCGCCTCGATGGCATGCTGGATCGTCAGGCAAGCCCCATGGGGATGGTGCTGCCGGTGATGGGGGTGGTCACGACCGATGCCCCCCCGATCATGGCGGCGTACGCCCAAGGGCTGAGCCCGCATGAGCCAAAGCACATCGCGGCCAGGATCGACCAAAAGACCGCCTGGGTCATCGAATGGGATGATCCGAACAGTGGGCGCGGCATAAAGTGGGATTCCTCTCAAGGCAGAGTCCACCCCCGGCCGCCCGGGATACGGGCCAGACACGGGGCATGCATGACGATGCGCATACTGTCGCAGAGATAAGGGGACGCCTATCGCTTTCGGACACTCGCCAAGGGCTCGCGGACCGGCGGGTGA
>DAHWGZ010000521.1 GCA_027335965.1 Acidiferrobacter sp. | reverse complement strand
TTTTACGAGAACGATCTGCGTTTCCTAAGGAGCCTGCGGTAGGCCGTGCGCATCGCAAAACAGTGGCTTTCAGATTGGCTCGATACGCGCCTGCCCTTCGAGGACTTGGCGGCGGTGTTGACGCGCGGCGGTTTCGAGGTCGAGGGCGCCGGGACCACAGGGCCTGCGTTGCCCGGGGTGGTGGTGGGGCGCATCGCTGCGATCACGGCCCACCCGCACGCCGAGCGGCTGCGCGTCTGCGAGGTCGATTGCGGCGAGCGGGGCATGCGCACGGTGGTATGCGGCGCGGCCAATGCCAGGGTGGGGCTGAAGGCGCCGCTTGCGCTGCCTGGGGCGGTACTCGGGGGACGCGTCATCGCCGAGGCCGATCTGCGCGGCGTGCCTTCACAGGGCATGCTGTGCTCGGGGGCAGAGCTTGGGCTTACCGCCACCGAGGGCCTATGGGAGCTGCCAGACGATGCCCCGCCCGGCGTGGCGCTTGCCGAGTATTTCCGGTTCACCGATCCCTATCTGGACGTGGCCGTGACCCCCAACCGCGGCGATTGCCTGAGCGTGAAGGGCATGGCGCGCGAG
>DAHWGZ010000520.1 GCA_027335965.1 Acidiferrobacter sp. | reverse complement strand
GGAGACCGGCCTTTCCGGGATCTTTGCCTCGCTCGATCGTGTCGCCCTGTCGGACCTCCCGGTCCTCGTGCAGGGCGAGAGCGGAACTGGCAAGGAACTCGTGGCGCGCGCCATCCATGACCGGAGCAATCGCCAGGGGCGCTCGTTCATCGCCGTCAATTGCGCGGCCATGTCCGAGCAGCTCCTGGAGAGCGAGCTCTTTGGGCACGTGCAGGGGGCCTTTACCGGAGCCGACCGCTCGCGCCGCGGGCTCTTCGAGGAGGCGCACAAGGGGACCTTGTTCCTAGACGAGATCGGCGACATCTCGCCGGGGCTGCAGGTCCGGCTTTTGCGCGTCCTGCAGGAGCAGGAGATCCGCCCCGTGGGGGCCAATGTCGGGCGCAAGGTCGACGTGCGCATCATAGCCGCCACCCACAGGGATCTCGCGACGCTCGTGCGCGAGGGCGTGTTCCGCGACGATCTCTATTTCCGGTTGAATGTGCTGCCGCTCACGGTCCCACCGCTACGCAGCCGCCGCGACGACATCCCGGAGCTGACCGCCTATTTCGTGGAGCGCTATTGCGCCAAGGGCGG
>DAHWGZ010000051.1 GCA_027335965.1 Acidiferrobacter sp. | reverse complement strand
CAGGCATTGATCTGATTCATGTCCTTCCAGCGGGAGATGCCAAGCGAGCTCGTGAACACGGCAAACCCGTGCTCCACGGCATAGAGCGCCGAACGCTCGAAACGCATATCGAAGCATACCGTGCAGCGCGCGCCGCGCTCCGGTTCATTTTCCAGGCCCGCCACGCGCGCGAACCAGTCGTCCTTGTCGTAATCGAGATCGACGAAGGGCACGCCGAGCCGATCGGCGAAGCGTTTGTTCTCGGTCTTGCGCAGCTCGTACTCTTTCAGGGGGTGGATATTGGGGTTGTAGAACAAGACCTCGAGGGCCACGCCCGATCGCTGCATCTCCTGCATGACGTCGGCCGCGCACGGCGCGCAACACGAATGCAACAGCACGCGGCGGTCTTCGGACGGCGCAATGAGCGGCGGGCGTTCGTCAGGCATGGCTCATTGTACCGCGGGGATCTTGTCGCCACAGGCCCCCTCGGTCTTTTCCAGCATGTCCGTGGTGGATGTGATCCACGCCTCGGCGCGCGCATTCAGGGTCGCGGCGTTCAGGCCCTCCCCGGAGATCGGCGGACCGATCACCACGCGCACCACGCCCGGTTCCTTGATGAATGCCCGGCGTCCCCAGAAGCAGCCGGCGTTGTGCGCGACCGGCAGCAGCGGGCAGCCGGCGGCGAGCGCGAGCCGCGCGCCACCGAGCTTGAATCGTCCATGGCGCCCGGCCGGCACGCGCGTCCCCTCCGGGAAAATGATGACATGGCGTCCGTTGGCAAGGCGCTCGCGGCCCCCTTGTATGACCTGGTCTATGGCCTTGCGCTGCTGCTCGCGCGCGATGGCGATCGGCTGACTCAGGGCCATCCCCCAGCCGAGCAGGGGGATCCACAAAAGCTCCCTCTTCAGGACCCAGACGTGCGGCGGGAAGATCCACTGAAAGGCCAGCGTCTCCCACGTGGACTGGTGCTTGGAGAGGATGACGCATGGCGTGTCCGGGATGTTCTCGCGGCCTTGAACCTCATATGACAGCCCGCAGGTGATCTTGAGCCACCAGACATTGAAGCGTCCCCATTGGCTGATGACGCGGTAGCGCGGTATGGGGCGCAGCCAGAAGAGCGCAAGCACCACCAGCGCCCAGATGGCGGTCGACAGGAGGAAGCCCACCTGGAAGGCCGCGGCCGCAAGCACCTTTTTCATGCGCCGCCGCTTACGCCGTGGGACAAGACGGCGTCGGTGAATGCCGCGAGGTCATCGTAGATGGGGACCCCGACGAGGCCCCGGCCCTCGGCGATCGTGCGCATGCCCTTGCCGGTGCGCACCAGCACCGGCAGCGCCTGCGCCGCGCGCGCGGCCTCCAGGTCCCGGCGCGAATCGCCCACCGCGAACGTGCTGCTGAGGCTGGTCTTGAAGCGCGCCGCGATGTCATGAAGCAGGCCGGGCAGCGGCTTGCGGCAGGTGCAGTGATCGCTCGGCCCGTGCGGGCAAAAAAAGATGGCCTCGATCTCCCCGCCCCTGTGGTGGACCTCGTCTAGCATGCGGTTGTGGATCCGGCCGAGCATGTCGACGTTAAAGAGGCCGCGGGCGATGCCCGACTGGTTGGTGGCCACCACCACCTGGATGCCGGCGTGCGTCAGTCGCGCGATCGCCTCCAGGCTCCCGGGTACCGGGCGCCACTCCTCGGGCGTCTTGATGTAGTCGTCGGAGTCTTCGTTGATGACGCCGTCGCGGTCGAGGATGACGAGACGCATCACGAGTCCCGAAATTCCGAGACCCGGATGCGCCCCCCGACCATGCGCGAGGAGCGCTTCATGAGGGCCTCCATCTTGTCCCAGAAGGCGCGATCGAGCGCGAAGTCCGCGGAGATCGCCGTGCCCATGAGCAGAATGAGCAGATCGGCGCATTCCTCGGCGAGCGCCTCCCGGCTGCGACCCTTGCTGACGCAGGCCGAGATCTCGCCCAACTCCTCGGCCATCAGCGCCACCCGGTAGACGAGATCCTCGCCTCCATGGTTCTTCAGGTCGTGCTTGTCGTGGAAGGCCTGTACCGCGTCGCGCATGGCGGCAAAGGAGTCCTGATGGGCGTCATTCATGCGGAGTCCCCCGATTGCTTCAGGCATGACAGATCCCCGACCTTCTCGCACAAGGCGGCGAGCCGCGCAAGCAGGCGCAGGCGCCCGCGTCGCGTCGCGGCGTCCTCGCTCATCACGAGCACCTCTTCAAAGAAGGCGTCGACGGCCGGCCGCAACTCCCCGAGCGAGGCGAGCGCGCTCTCATAGTCGCCGCGGCCGCTCTGGTCGCCCACTAGCGCCTCGCAGCGCGCGATCTCCTGCGCGAGCCGCCGGTCGGCACTCTCGACCCCGGTCCAGGGCTCGTGGGGGTCGAGGGGCTCATGATTTTGCCGCAGGATGTTGCGGATGCGCTTGTGCGCGCCGACCAGGGCCTGGGCCGCCGGCCCTTGTGTGAAGGTCAGCAGCGCCCGCGCCCGTCTGATGGCATCGTAGACCCGGTCGAGTCCCCCCGCCAGGGCCGCCGCCACGATGTCCTGCGAAAGCGTGCCCTCGAGGAGGTTGCGCAGGCGCTCGGCGAGGAAGCGATGCACGAGCTCGGTGGTGTCGGTCGCCAGGAGCCCGGAAGGGTAGCCGGCGGCCGCCGCCGACAGCAGCGCCGCGACCGAAAGATCCCGCCCGTGGCGCTCGCCCAGGGCCTCCAGGAGACGCAGCACGCCGATCGCCGCCCGCCGCAGGGCGAACGGGTCCTTGTCCCCGGTGGGGCCCTGCCCGATCCCAAAGATGCCGACGAGGGTATCGAGCTTGTCGGCCAGCGCCAGCGCAAGGCCCAGGGTGCCGTCGGGCAGGGCGTCGCCCGCGAAACGCGGCCGGTAGTGCTCGGCAATGGCCGCCGCGACCGCCTCATCCTCGCCGCCGTGCCGCGCGTAATGTCCGCCCATGATGCCCTGGAGCTCGGGAAACTCGCCGACCATGCCGGTCAAGAGATCGGCCTTGCACAAGGCCCCCGCGCGCGCGGCCTGCCCGGCGTCCACGCCCAGCCATTCTGCGATCAGGCGCGCAAGGCGCGCAAGGCGCGCGGCCTTGTCGGCGAGACTGCCCAGGCGTTGCTCGAACGCCACCTGCGAGAGCCCTTGCGCGTAGGTCTCGAGGGGCTTTTCGCGGTCGGTGTCCCAGAAAAACCGCGCGTCGGCGAAGCGTGCCGCCAGCACCCGCTCATTGCCCTTGCGTATCGCCCCGTCGTCTTGCGGCGCGATATTGGCGATCGTGATGAAGTGCGGCAAGAGTCGCCCGTGCCGCTCCAGAGGGAAGTATTTCTGGTGGCCCTGCATGGCCGCGATCAATACCTCGCGCGGCACCTGAAGGAAGTCGGGATCGAAGGCGCCCAACACCGCGTGCGGCCATTCGACGAGCGCGGTCACGAGATCGAGCAGCGGCTCCTCCACCAGCGGTTCGGCCGCGATCGCTGCCGCGAGCCCGTCGATCTGTCCGCCAATCCGCGATCGGCGCAAGGCGAAGTCCGCGACCACATGGCCCTCCGACTCGAGGAGCGCCTCGTAGGCCGACGCCTCGGGAATCGCAAGCGCGCGTGGGGCATGGAATCGGTGGCCGCGCGTCTTTCGTCCGCTCACGATACCGAGCACCGGGATGCGCAGCGCGCGCGCGCCATACAGCGCCACCACCCAATGCGCCGGTCGCACGAACTCCGTGGCCCCCGCCCCCCAACGCATGCGCCGGCGCGCCGGCAGTCGCTGCAGGACGCCCTCGAGGACGTCCGCGAGGACTGCGGCAAGGTCCTGCCCGGGGCGCCGCTCGCGGTAGCCCAAAAACTCCCCGCGCTCGGTCGTGATCCGCTCCAGGGCCTCCACGCCGACCCCGAGGGAGCGGGCAAACCCCTGGGCGGCGCCGGTCGGCGAACCGTCTGGCGCGAACGCGGCCGCGAGCGCCGGCCCCCTGCGGACAACGGTCTGCGCGCCTTGGCGCCCGGCCACCCCCGTGATGCGCGCGGCGATGCGTCGCGGCGATGCGAAGCTGCGCGCCGACGAATCCTCGGCCAGCAGCCGGTTGTCGGCAAGCGCCGCGCGCAGGCCCTCCGCGAGCGCCTCCGCGAGCGCCACGAGCTCCCCGGGGGGCAGTTCCTCGGTGCCGATCTCAACCAGCAGGTCGTTTCTCTTAGTCATGGGTCGGCCGCATCCGGGGGAATCCCAACATCTCGCGTTTCCGGTAATAGCTCTCGGCCACGCCGCGCGCCAGCGCGCGCACGCGACCTATGGCGCGCGCGCGTTCGGTGACGCTCAGGGCATGGCGGGCATCGAGCAGGTTGAAGGTGTGCGAGGCGTGCAGGACATGATCGTAGGCGGCGAGCGGCAGGTCGGCGGCGATCAGGTGGCGGCATTCGTCCTCGAATGCCTGAAAGCGCGCCGAAAGCGCCTCCACCGAGGCCTCCTCGAAGTTGAAATGCGACTGCTCGACCTCGTTCTGCCGGTACAGGTCGCCGTAACGGACATCGGCGTTCCACGCGAGATCATAGACGTTGTCGCAGCCCTGCAGGTACATGGCGAGCCGCTCCAGGCCGTAGGTGATCTCCCCTGTTACCGGCCGGCACTCGAGGCCGCCGGTCTGCTGAAAATAGGTAAACTGGCTCACCTCCATGCCGTTCAGCCACACCTCCCAGCCGAGCCCCCAGGCCCCGAGCGTGGGCGATTCCCAGTTGTCCTCGACGAAGCGCACATCGTTGGCCAAAAGGTCTATTCCGAGCGCCCGCAGGGATTCGAGGTACAGATCCTGGATGTCGAGGGGCGATGGTTTCAGCACGACTTGAAACTGGAAGTAGCGTTGCAGGCGATTCGGGTTCTCGCCGTAACGGCCATCGGTCGGGCGCCGCGAGGGCTGCACATAGGCCGCGCGCAACGGCTCGGGTCCCAGGCTCCCGAGAAAGGTTGCGGGATGGAAGGTCCCGGCGCCCACCTCGACGTCATAGGATTGCTCGATAACGCAACCCTGTCTCGCCCAATAGCGTTGCAGGGCAAAAATGAGTTCCTGGAATGTCACATCGTGGTCCTTAGAAAGAAGGGATGCGCGGGCAATCCCCGGTCGTGGCGCGGGTTTTCGCGTCACTATAATGGGTGAGCGGCGCTTTCGGCAAACGCCGGCTTCGGTGGCGACGGGGCGCCGCGGCGACGAGGCCCGGCGGTGGCCCGCAGGAGCCGCAGGATCTTCGCGGCGCGCTCCCGGAAATAGCGGCTGCGCGTGGCCGGATTCGCGCCGAGCGGGTCTGGCAGGGTGGCGGCGAGCTCCGCCGCCTGGCGGACGGTCAAGCGCGCCGCGCTTTCATGAAAGTAGTAGCGGGCGGCGGCGCCGGCCCCGTAGAGGCCGCGGCCGAATTGCGCGTCATTCAGGTAGATCTCGAGGATGCGGTCCTTGGGGAGATAGTGGGTGAGCGCTATCGTCAAAAGCGCCTCGTTGGCCTTGCGAAAGAACGTCCGCGACGGATCGAGAAAGAGGTTCTTGGCGGTCTGTTGGGTGATCGTGCTGGCCCCATAGACGATATGCCCGGCGCGCCAGTCGTAGCGGGCCGCCCATAGGATGGCGTCGATGTCGAAGCCGTCGTTGCTATAGAAGGTCCCGTCCTCGCCAAGCACCACCGCGCGGCGCAGCGCCGGGGCGATGGCCCACAACGGCACCGGCCGCCATCGCAAGGGCGGGCCGCCGCGGCCCGCCCTTTTCTTCAGGTAGGCGGCCATGAACCGCGACCTGGGGATGGGGCCTTGCGCCAAGTGGGGGACCGCCGCCCAGCGGACCGCGAGGACCGCGAGGTCCACGACCACGGCGGCCAATACCAGGCCGGACAGCAGACGCAGCAGGCGCATTCGGTTCCCTTGGGGTGCGGGGGCGACGTGTCCCGCGATATACTGTCGGGCCGCCGCAAGGCTTCGGGGCGGGCGCAACAGCATAACGGGTGGAGGGGCGGCCCGCCAAGGACCTATGGAAAACCACAAACGCAAGGCGATCGTCCTGCTCTCGGGCGGCCTTGATTCGCTGCTCGCGGCGCGCTTGATGCTCGATCAGGGCATCCATGTCGAGGGGATCAATTTCTTTACCGGCTTTTGCGTGGAAGGGCATACCCACGCCGTGCGCCGCGACCGCAAGGATCGCGTCGTGCGCAACAACGCCCTTCATAGCGCCGAGCAGCTGGGCATCAGGCTCCATATCGTCGATGTCATCGATGACTACAAGGACGTGGTCCTGAATCCGCGCCATGGCTACGGCGCGCACCTGAACCCGTGTCTCGACTGCAAGGCCTTCATGATCGGGCACGCGCGATCCTGGATCGAGGAGCATGGCTTCGATTTCATTGTCACGGGCGAGGTCCTGGGGCAGCGACCGATGTCGCAGCGACGGGACACGTTCCCGGTGGTGGCGCGCGAATCCGGCGCCCTGGACCGGCTGTTGCGGCCATTGTCCGCGCGGCTCCTGCCGCCGACCCTGCCCGAACGCGAGGGCTGGGTGGACCGCGAGCGCCTCTTGGGCCTCACCGGTCGCAACCGCAAACCCCAGATCGCCCTGGCGCGCGCCTACGGTTTCGAATACGCGCAGCCCTCCGGCGGGTGCTGTTTCCTGACCGACGAGAACTACGCCCACAAGCTCAAAGACCTGTGGGCGAGCCGTGGCGAGCGGCGCTATGACTTCGACGACATCATGCTCCTGAAGATCGGCCGCCACCTGCGGCCGCACCCCTCCTTCAAGCTCATTGTCGGCCGCGAGGAGGGAGAGAACCGGTTTCTGGAGGGTTATCGCAACCGCTTCGTGCATTTGTGGGCGCTCGAACACAAAGGGCCCCTTGCCCTCCTGCAGGGCGATGTCGACGAGGCCGGTCTCGATCTCGCGTGCGCCATCACCGCGCGCTTTGGGCAAGGCCGGTCGGAGGCGCGGGTGCGCGTGGCGGTGGGCGAGCCCGGCGGGGCCGCTTGCGAGCGCGACGTGGCGCCGCTGCCGACCCATGCGCTCGCCGCCCATTGGTACTTGTGAGGCCATGGATCTCGACGCCCGCTATCTGTTATGCCCCATGCCGGTGATACGCGTGAGCGCCGCCATCGCGCAGCTCGCCGCCGGCGACACCCTGACCGTGCGCTGCACCGACCCGGGGGCCTTGCACGACATACCGGCGTGGTGCCGCCTCGAGGGGCACGAGGTCGTGGAGACGCGCACCGAGGCCTGCGGAGACATCGTCATCGTCGTGCGGGCCGGAGGCCGAAAATGACCGACGAAAACCCGCCGCAGGGCGGGGATGAGGGGGCCGCCGAGCGCCAAAAGGTGGTCTTGCGCGGGCTTTTCATCAACGTCGGGTTGGCCGCGGGCCAGCTCGGCGTGGGCGTGCTCGGGCGGTCGGCGGCGCTGGTCGCGGACGGTTTCCATACCCTGTCGGATCTGTTGAGCGACACGCTGGTGCTGGCGGCCGCGCATTTCGGGGCGCAGGCGGCCGACGAGGACCACCCCTACGGGCATGCGCGCATCGAGACCGCCGGCACCCTGGGATTGAGCCTGGTCCTGGTCGGCGCCGGTGTCGGCATAGCGCTCCACGCCGCCGCCGCCCTCAGCGCCCCGGCGCGGCTCGCACGCCCCGATTTCCTGGCGCTGGCCATGGCGTTCGCGGCCATCGGCATCAAGGAGGGCCTGTTCCGCTACATGCGTCGCGCCGGCTCGCGGCTCAATTCCGAGCTCCTGCACGCCAATGCCTGGCATTACCGGACCGACGTCTTTTCCTCGATCGTGGTGGCGGTGGGCGTGGCCGGCAGCATGATGGGCGTGCGCGACCTCGATTCGGTGGCCGCCATCGGCGTGGCGATTTTGATCGTGCGCATGGGCGCCGTGCTCGGCTGGCAGGCCATGCGCGAACTCGTCGATACGGGCCTCGAGGCCGAGAAGCTCGAGCGGATCCGGCGCGTCATCCTGTCGATCGACGGTGTCCGCACCCTGCATCTGTTGCGCACGCGCCGCGCCGGGGGGCGCGCGTTCGTCGATGTCCATATCCTCGTGGACGGGACCATCAGCGTGTCGGAGGGCCACCAGATCAGCGAGATGGTGCGCGTCGCCCTCATGCGGCATGTGAGCAGCATCGCCGACGTGGTGGTGCATATCGACTCGGAAGACGATGAGCATGCCGCCACCAATGCGCGCCTGCCGCTGCGCGCCGAGATCTTGAAGCGCCTCGATCATTATTTCGCCGGCATCGAGGCCGCTTCGGCCATCCAGTCGGTGGTCCTGCACTATCTGCATGGGCGCATCGCGGTGGAATTGCACCTGTCGCTCGATCTGGCCCCGACCGCGGCCGATGCCCGGATCCTGCAGGAGCAGTTCGCGCACGCGGCCGCGCGCGACCCGCAAATCGCATCCGTGGAGGTCTGTTTCCGTTAACGCACCGTTATGGTGCTTATTGCATGGTCATGCCCCAATATGGGGCATATCGATGGCGCCGCGTGCCCGAAATCGCCCCATTGGCAGCGTTTGCTTGGTGGCATATTTCGTGCAAAATGGCCGCCTCAGGCGTAATGGCCGCCCCGGCGCCCCACAATGATTCAGAGTCAGGAGAAACGCATGTCCGCGAACGTCTTGAAAATGATCAAGGATAACGACGTGAAATTCGTCGATTTCCGGTTTACTGACACCAAAGGAACGGAACAGCACGTATCGGTGCCGTCCCATACCGTGGATGAGAAGCTCTTCGAGGAAGGGAAGATGTTCGATGGCTCGTCCATCGCCGGCTGGAAGGCGATCAACGAGTCGGACATGGTCCTCATGCCGGATGCCGCCACCGCGGTCCTCGACCCGTTCACCGAGGAACCCACCCTGCTTTTGCGCTGCGACGTGCTGGAGCCCGCGACCATGAAGGGCTATGACCGCGACCCCCGGTCCATCGCCAAGCGCGCCGAGGCCTACCTGAAGAGCACCGGCATTGCCGACACCGCCTACTTCGGCCCCGAGCCCGAGTTTTTCATTTTCGATGACGTCCGCTGGACCGTCGACATGTCGGGCTCGTCCTGCCGCATCGATTCGGAGGAAGCGAGCTGGAACACCGGCAAGGATTATGACGGCGGCAATCTCGGCCACCGGCCGGGCGTGAAGGGCGGCTATTTCCCGGTCCCGCCGGTCGACTCCGCGCAGGACATCCGCAGCGCCATGGCGCTCGCCATGACCGAGATGGGGCTGGTTGTGGAGGCTCACCATCACGAGGTCGCCACCGCCAACCAGAATGAGATCGCCACCGAGTTTGCCTCGCTGGTGCGCAAGGCCGACGAGATCCAGATCCTGAAGTACTGCGTCCATAATGTCGCCCGCAATCACGGCAAGACCGCGACCTTCATGCCCAAGCCCATCGTCGGCGACAACGGCTCGGGGATGCATTGCCACCAGTCGCTGGCCAAGGCCGGCAAGAATCTGTTCACGGGCGACGGCTATGCCGGCCTGAGCGAGGCCGCGCTCTTTTATATCGGCGGCATCATCAAGCACGCGCGCGCCCTGAACGCCATCACCAACCCGCTCACCAACAGCTACAAGCGCCTGGTCCCTGGCTTCGAGGCCCCCGTCATGCTCGCCTACTCCGCGCGCAACCGTTCGGCCTCCATCCGCATCCCGCATGTGGCCAACCCCAAGGGCCGACGCATCGAGGTGCGTTTCCCGGACCCGGGGGCCAACCCCTATCTGGCGTTTGCGGCGATGATGATGGCCGGCCTTGACGGCATCATGAACAAGATCAACCCGGGCGACGCCGCCGATCATGACCTCTACGAGCTCACCCCGAAAGAGGCGAAGAAGATCCCGACCGTCTGCCATTCCCTGGACATGGCCCTGGAGGCCCTGGACAAGGATCGCAAATTCCTCACGGCCGGCAATGTCTTCACAGACGAGTTCCTGAACTCCTACATCGCGCTCAAGATGCAGGAGGTCACGCGCCTGCGCATGACCACGCATCCCGTCGAGTTCGACATGTACTACAGCGTCTAGGC
>DAHWGZ010000519.1 GCA_027335965.1 Acidiferrobacter sp. | reverse complement strand
CCCACCGCGCGCGAGCTTGCCCTGGCGCTGGCGGACTATTGGAACGCGAGCCTCGAGGATTGGACTGCGGTCTGCGACACGCCGCTCGCCAAAGAGCATGGCATTCCCGGGTACTACGTGCGCGTGGCGCCGGCCGATGCGCTGCATGACCGCGCCGCGTTGCGCAACGCCCTGCCGATCCGCAACCAGGCCATCGATCCGGATCTGCCGGCCGATGCCCAGGTCGGTGTCGACTTCCTGCAGCTGGTGCGCTTTGGCCTGCGCGCCCCGGATGATCCCATGGTCCTCGGCACGATCACGCTCGTCGATGCCCTCTTGAAGGTCGACACGCCGAACGGGCCGAGCTGGCACCGCTACAACGACGACGGCTATGGAGAGCATGACGACGGCTCGGCCTACGACGGCACCGGCCGGGGACGGGCTTGGCCGCTGCTCACCGGCGAGCGCGCGCACTATGAGCTCGCCGCCGGGCGCGACCCCCTGCCGCTGCTTCAAGCGATGGTCCGCATGGCCTCCAGCGGCGGGATGTTGCCCGAGCAGGTCTGGGATGCCGCGCCCATCGCCAAACGCTTCC
>DAHWGZ010000518.1 GCA_027335965.1 Acidiferrobacter sp. | reverse complement strand
CCATGCCCACGCCCTGGCAAGCCCTGCGTGGCCGCCTGTTACGAGCGGCATGGTCCCGGCGCGCTCAGGGCACCGCGGGGAGCGCCTGGCGCTGCGCGCCCAGTGGCGCCGGCACTGCGCGCGGTGGGGGCTCACCCATGATACCGCGGCATCTCACCCCGTTGCCGTCTTGCCGGCGCGCGCGCAGGCGCTCGCGCGCCGGGGGGTCGCGACACGCCAAGGGCAACGCCGCGCGGCCTTACAGGCGCTCACCACCCGCCCCCCGGGCCGCCAGTGGCAGGCATGGTCCAGGCTACGATGGCGCCAGCGGATGCCCGCGGGGCGCGAGCACGTACCTTGGCAGCGACAAGACCTCGCGCGCGACCGCTAGACGATGAAGTAGCCGTGCCCGGGCCGACCCGACGGAGGCCGCCTTCGGTCATGCCAGCCCTCCGGCCTTGGCCGGGCGTATCGCGGGCGCGGATGGCATAGGCTGATCCCTTTGCGCGATGCTGGAGGGTTATCCGCAATGAATGTCGTGAGGATCATCGGCATGCTGCTCGTCGTCCTGGGGATCCTGGGCGCGGCCTATGGCG
>DAHWGZ010000517.1 GCA_027335965.1 Acidiferrobacter sp. | reverse complement strand
TCACGGTCGGCTGCTCCCACACATCGGCGCGCGGTTTCCGCTCACCGAGGCCGCGCGCGCCCATGCGCTCATGGAAAGCGGCGACCATCGCGGCAAGATCGTGCTTGCCGTAAAGCCCTAAACCGCACCGGACCCGCCCGGCCGGGGCCAACGAATATTACGTATTGCGCAGGCGCATGAGCTCCTTACTTGGGGAGCTCATGCCTGACCACAATCCGTCACGGTCTCGAGTGTTTGGTGCTACAAAACGGGCCTTTTTGCGCATGCTCGTTACCGGAAAACCGGAAAGAATCCCGGCCTGCCCTTCGTCATCCGCGCATACGCCACAATCTCTACCCTGGGCGCCACGAGATCGCAACCCCTGCCATACGCGACGTTCCTTGGCCAGCGCTATCCACTTCGGATACCGTATGTTGTGCGCGCTGCCGTCGGCGCATGCCAGCAGCAGGTCGCCCACGATACGACCGTTGCCATTGTCGAAGGGATGCAAGGTCACACACCAAAGATGGACGAGTCCTGCCTTGATGAGCGGCAGGTCCCCCGCATTCCCATTGACCCGTTCCAGAAAGCGGCGC
>DAHWGZ010000516.1 GCA_027335965.1 Acidiferrobacter sp. | reverse complement strand
GCACGAACCCGGGACGGCGACCCCGGTTGGAAAACGCTCTGGCAAGGGCTTATGGAGCTCGAACACTGGGTGCTTGCTTGGGATGTCAAAAACAGGTGTCGCAGGTCTCGATTGGCCCGAGCGCCGGGTTGTAGCAAAGGTGCGGGATATAGCAATCGGCGCGGTGCAAGGCGTCGAGCAGGTTCTCGCCGACCGAACTCGCAATGCCCTTGTCATCGACATTTATGACGCAAGGGCGCAGACGGGGATCGGCGGGCATGAGGCCTCCTCACGGGTTTGGGTGGGACGGGCATGGGCCCGACCCTTCACGTCGATGCCACTCTAGTGGCGCGGCGCCCCGGTTGTTATCGGAAATAAGTGCGAGATAGGCCTGATCGCCGATGGTCCCGGGCGCGCCCGGCGGGCGCCCTGGGGATTGGCAGGAGCCGCGTACTATGGCAGAATCCGCGGATTAATCCGGGGGTTCCCATGTCCAAGGTATGCCAGGTCAGCGGCAAGCGGCCCATAAGCGGCAACAACGTGTCGCATGCCAACAACAAGACGCGTCGGCGGTTTCTGCCCAATCTGCATTACCGC
>DAHWGZ010000515.1 GCA_027335965.1 Acidiferrobacter sp. | reverse complement strand
GACTCGAACCCGCGACCCCCGGCGTGACAGGCCGGTATTCTAACCAACTGAACTACCACTCCCAACATACACGATGGCGGCGTGATCGATCCGCGATCCCCGTATCCGTTCGCACCGGAACCCCGCGGACCCACCTTTCGACCCTACCTTCGCACCGACTCAGCAGCACTCCCGGAGACCATCGCCTGCGACGACGCATCGCTCAAGGCCGGCGGCTGATCCCATCTATTAGAGCATGCCTCGCAACCTGCTGGCAATCCTTGCGTCCTAGCTTCGCGACGGCCGCCTGCCGATCTCGCGCGTTCCGGCACGCGCATCGATCATGATGAGCGATCGTGACCGGAACGCGGTGGCGCTACCCGAAAGGGCGGATGCCCGGGCATGGCCAGATCGTCGACCATCACCCGAGCCGGGTGTCAGCGACCGCGTGACGGGCCGCCCTTCACGCCCCGGCCGCGAGCATCTCATCCTCGGCTTCCGACACGAGACTCGCCGAGTCAGACAGTGGGCCGGTGCCGCGCGAAACGGCCGCCCGCGCTGGGCGCGCGGGCGCACCGTCAGGCGCCGGGCCTGGGCG
>DAHWGZ010000514.1 GCA_027335965.1 Acidiferrobacter sp. | reverse complement strand
CCCGGCGCCCAGTACGGCGGTATGCTGGGCCTTCAGGGTGTCGGCCATGTTGTAGCGTTCGCCACGGTCGCCGTCATTAAAGAGCAGCACCGAGACATTGGCTCTCGGACCGAGCGCTACAAGCCGCAGGCCCTGGCCGCGGCGCAGCCGAAACGAGGCGTGGCACCCCCCGGGGACGTGCTCCTCCCAGAGCGTGGTCCGTTCGCTTGTTTCCCGTTCCTTCATGGCTTCCCTCTCTCCTCTGTCATTGACGATGCGCGGGTGCGCGCCGTCATGTTTTCCAATAATTCGCGATCGGCATGGACTACGGCGGTGGCGCGGATGCGCGCCAGGATCTCGCCTTTCAGTCTCACGAACGCGCCATCGAGCTTGAGATCCTGGGTGCGCGCGCGCCCCCAGGGGATGCTGTGCACGGAGTCCACGCGCCCGGGGTTGGGGGCCAGCACGATCACCCGGTCCGCGAGATAGATCGCCTCCTCGACGTCATGGGTCACGAACAAGGCCGTGGTCTTCTCGGCGGCGAACAGATGCAGCACGAGGTCATGCATGGTCTCGCGGGTCTGCGCGTCGAGCGCCCC
>DAHWGZ010000513.1 GCA_027335965.1 Acidiferrobacter sp. | reverse complement strand
CAGATTGATGCCTCGTTCAGCCCGATTCGGCGCGTGGCCTATACGGTGGAAAACGCGCGCGTCGAGCAGCGCACCGATCTTGACAAGCTGGTGCTCGACATCGAGACCAATGGGGCCATCGATCCGGAGGCCGCGGTGCGGCGCGCGGCGAACATCTTGCGCGATCAGATGGCGGTGTTCGTGGATCTGGAGAGCAAGGGGACCGAGGTCCGGATCGAGGAAGAGCCGGACGTGAACCCGATTCTGTTGCGGCCGGTCGACGATCTGGAGCTCACGGTGCGTTCGGCGAACTGCCTCAAGGCGGAGAATATTTTTTATATCGGCGACCTGGTCCAAAAGAGTGAAATGGAGCTCTTGAAAACCCCGAACCTGGGGAAGAAGTCGCTGACCGAGATCAAGGATGTGCTGGCATCCCACGAGCTCACCCTGGACATGAAGCTGGAGAACTGGCCGCCGGCGTCGCTTCGGAACAAGGTTCCGGGCGAGGGTTTGGACCGGTAAGAGAGAGAGGACTGAGCCATGCGGCACGGCAATAGCGGACGGAAGTTCAACGTAACGAGCGCGCATCGCAAAGCGCTG
>DAHWGZ010000512.1 GCA_027335965.1 Acidiferrobacter sp. | reverse complement strand
ATGCGCTGAACGGCCCTCGCCGCCCGTACGGCGGCCACGGGCCGGTCGTGTGACGAAGACTTCGCAGACACCGGATAGCGTCCACTCCAATAAGGGACCGCGCGAGGTCGCGCTCAGTCGCTAGGACGCAAACCGCCTCCAAAAACAGCAACACCGGCCATGCCGTAACCTGCTCTATCCTGCCTCAACAAATCGTCGATACCCCGTCGCCATCCACACCCTTGTCCACAGATTTTGTGGATACCGGCCGTAGGCCGGCAATGTCGCCCCAGCCGGGAATTTTGCGACAAGCTTACTGGGGCACGCCCCGTGGGTGATGACACCCGCGAGCGCCGCATTGGCCCAGGAGGTCGTCTTGTCGTACGTCCGTGAGGAACTCGAAGTCAGTCCGCAGTATGCCGCGGAACGCCTGAATGCGGGTGCCGTGCTCCTTGATGTGCGCTCCCGCTTAAAAACCGCGGGAGATGGCATCTCCAGACCGATAGGCCTGGAGCGCTCCCGCTGCGTGGGACAGGCCTACAATGCTTGACGCCCGAGGAGCGGGCCCTATTCACGCACTGGCTGGTTGGGCACGCGGTGC
>DAHWGZ010000511.1 GCA_027335965.1 Acidiferrobacter sp. | reverse complement strand
CGGTGTCTCTTCTCCTCACCCGCCATGCGGGCCTCATCTTTTGGTGAGCCCTCTAGTCCCGGCACCCTGGCCGCCAAGCGCCCTCTTGGGGGCGGCCCTTGCGTCTCGTAGCCCGACAGATTCGCTCGCCTTACTATCCAGCGCCCTTCCCCACCATCAGGGGATGCCTATTGGTCACTGGGAACTTTTCACGCCCTTGCCCTCTAATGGCTGTGTATGGCCATGATCGACGCCACGGCGTCGCGACGAAGGCTCGGGGGTGGTTTATCGGTGATAAGAAAAAAAGATAAGCGGGAAGACCGCGCCCTTCTTCCAGGGGCGAGGTGGGATCGGCAAGTGACCGACTACGCGGTGCGGTAATTCTGCATAACGGCGTGTCAGGTCTTTTGTTATGGGAATCGGATCGCCAACAAGGCGTGATGCTATGAAACAAAAAAGTGGAGAGCGGTACCCTATCGCCATTACGGCCCGTGTCGACAAATGCGAGGGAATCGGTCAGCGCGCGATGGATGTAACGCCAAAACCCGTATATGGTCCATGCAAGGCCGTGCGTCAGGAAAAGCGTACCCAGCGGTCCGTT
>DAHWGZ010000510.1 GCA_027335965.1 Acidiferrobacter sp. | reverse complement strand
GCCGCACGGCTTCATAACGATTTTCTGGGGGAATGAAAGATGAGCAGCATCGAAGAGCGCGTAAAAAAGATTGTGGTTGAGCAACTCGCGGTCAATGAAAACGAGGTCTCCATCGACGCATCATTTGTCGATGATCTTGGCGCGGATTCGCTTGATACCGTGGAACTCGTCATGGCATTGGAAGAGGAGTTCGACTGCGAGATCTCCGATGACGAGGCCGAGAAGATCACGACCGTGAAGCAGGCGGTTGACTACATTACGGCACACGCCGCTAATTGATTTGGGCCGCGATCCGAGCATTGCCGTGCATTTATATCCGGGGAGATTCGTTTGAATAAGAGGCGCGTCGTCATCACCGGGCTTGGGGCGGTCACGCCTCTTGGCCTAAATGTCGCCGACAACTGGCGGCGAATCACCGCCGGCGAGAGCGGCATTGGCCCGGTGACGCAATTCGATGCGAGCGGATTTCCGTCGACCATCGCCGGAGAAGTCCGGGGATTCGACACCAATGCGTTCCTGTCGGAAAAGGAAGCCCGCAAGATGGACCGGTTCATCCAGCTCGGCATGGCCGCCGGGGTGGA
>DAHWGZ010000050.1 GCA_027335965.1 Acidiferrobacter sp. | reverse complement strand
TCCGGCGGGGGGCATCGGCTCGTTCCGCGCCATTCGCGATCTGCTCGATCGTGGTGCCTCCGGCGTGCAACTGGGTACGGCGTTCGCGGTGACCGAGGAGTGCGATGCGCACCCGAACTTCAAGCGGGTGTTGGCCGAGGCGCGCGGCGAGGACATCGTTACGTTCATGAGCGCCGCCGGCCTGCCGGCGCGCGCGGTGCTTACCCCCTGGCTCAAGCGCTATCTGGCGCGCGAGACCCTCTTGAAGGCCCGCGCCACGGACCGCTGCGGGGGGTGCGCGAGCCGCCTCGAGTGCCTGAGCCACTGCGGCTTCAAGGACGGGAATCCCGAGGCCGGGCAATTCTGCATCGAGACCCAGCTCGCGGCGGCGGCCAAGGGCAATGTCGAGCACGGGCTGTTTTTCCGGGGGGGCTCGCCCCTGCCTTTTGGCCGCGAGATCCGTCCGGTACGCGATCTCCTCGAATATCTTCTGACGGGGGTCGCGCCGGTCCAGGCGCCACGCCCAGCCGTCTCCCTCATCGCCTGAGGCGCCGCATGTCGTGCTGCTACGTCCTTGATCTGCGCCTGACGCCGCAAGGCGTGCCGGTGGCCACCTACGCCTACTCCGTCTTGCGCGAGATGGGGCCTGGGGAGTCCTTGCGTGTCTGGAGCCCCGAGGAGCCGACCCTGCTCATGGCCCAGCTCCAGAATCACATGCGCCATACGCTCGTCTGGCGGGCCGCCGCCGACGGGCAGGGTTATCTGATCACCCTGCACGTTCGCGGCCCGGGCGAGGCGCTCGCGCTTGCCGACACCCTGCGCCGCGACCATGACGATATGGATGCGCGTCTCGTCCGCTCGCTGTCCTTGATCCATGGCGGGCAGTGGCGTGAGGCGGTCTCGGAGGTCGCGGCCTTCGATCGCGCCCTGCGCGCCCACATCCTCATCGAAAACGATCTCCTGGCGCCCCTCGCTGCCCGCGATGCCGAGGAACCGACGGCGCTCATGCGCCGCGAGCATGACGACATCCTGGTCCAGCTGGATGCGATCCAGGAGGTGTGCGCGGCCCCCGAGGAGTCCTGCAAGGACCTGGATACATGGCTTGGCCTCATCGCCGCAAGCCTCAATAAGCACGAGTTCCGGGAAGAGACGTTGCTGTTCGGTGCCTGGGAGCGGGCCGCGAGCGTCGGGCACGAGGCGCTTTTAAGCGAGGTCCGCCGGCGCTTGTCATCCCCCATCGCCTGACGGCGCGGCCGCGAGGGGCTACGCGGCGCGCACGGGCATGAGCCCGATATAAAACAGCACCGCGCAGTATTGGGCGATGCTCCCCCCCAAGACGAAGAGATGCCAGATCTCGTGGGCCAACGGCCATTTCTCGTCAAAGAGGAAAAATATCGCGCCCACGGTGTACAACACCCCGCCGGCGGCAAGCCATGCAAAGCCCGCCGGGGGCAGGTGACGCATGAGGGGCTGCAAGGCGATGACGATCAACCACCCCATGACGCCGTAGAAGATCATCGACAGCCGCCGCGATTTCTGAGGGATGAATTCCTGAACGATGCCAAGCGCCGCAAGACTCCATAGGACCCCGAACAAAGACCAGCCCCACGGTCCCCGCAAGGGCCCCAGCACGAAGGGCGTGTAGGTTCCGGCAATCAAAAGATAGATGGCGACATGGTCGAGTCGCTTGAACACCGCTCGCGCGCGGCCCGTCAGGCCATGATAGAGGCCCGACATGGCATACAGGAATACGAGCGTAAGCCCGTAGATGCTGAAACTCACGATGCGCCAAGGGTCCCCGCGCAGGGCGGCGAACACGATCAATACGACGGTGCCCGCGATGGCGAGCAGACCGCCTGCGACATGACTAAGACTATTGAATCGTTCGGAGCGTAGCACAAACCCTCCAGTACGCCTCACTATAGCACAGTATCCGCCACCTTTCAGTGGGCACCAAAAGCCGTTACGCGAAAGCCCGCTGATTCGCGCCAGCACCAAAAACATCACTTAGAAAAACGGGAGGCGGTAATTCATGAGCAATGACGCAAAAAGCGCCACAAAAGCATATCCCAGCTGGTACAGAATATTTGCCACCCTTGCGAGCGCCGTGGTCTCTCTGTCGGCTCTTCTAACCGTGGTCGCGGTTGTCATAGCCGACATGACAACGTCCATTTACCTGTCAGAGCATCATGCTCAATGGCTCGAGCCGAATCCTCTATCTTTACCCTGGCTGCCCGCCTCGGCCGAATACGCTTTCGCCGTAGTAACCATGGTGCTCATATTTCCAATTATATTCCAAGCAATTATACAGATCCCAGTCGCAAAAACCCAACCTGTGTGGCTCGAATACAGTTCGATACAAAATATATTCATGGAGTCTATTCTACTTGTCCTCGCGATAGTGGTGCTCTTCTTTATTAACGGATCAAGCAAGTGGACCCTATTGCCTTTGGCAATAATAGCCATATGCTCCGCTGCTCTCCTGGATGTCGCGTGCTCGAAATGCGCGATGTCTAAAAGCCGCGAACATCGCGGGCATCATGGAGATCATGAGGCGCCCTGCGTAAATGAAAAAGACAGTCCCGCGCTAGCGGCAGACATATCCAATATCCCGCATATCTTCGGTTGGGTAAAGTTGATCGCGACTGCCAGTCGCGTATTAGGGGTGCTGTTCGCCATCTCATTTACGGTTCTGTTGTGGCCCCATAGCGAGCTCGTGCGCGCAAATGAATCAACGTCCGTGACGAAAATCAGCGCCATAGCCATTCTCATAGCGGTTGTGGAATTCGGGGTATGCGTAAGCACCATATCGTGGTGGCTTATAGACAGCATGCTGTCGAGCCGTGAACGGTGGGATGCCCATAATAAGAGCATGGTCATAGCGGCTATGGCGGCCTTTTTCGGGTTAATATGGTTTTTCGTCGTAGGCGCGAGCCTGTTCTTTAGCCTGCCCCTTTACGTCGTAAGGGAGCTTGGGTTTGGTGGCCGGGTGTATGTGTACTCCCTGAAGAAGAAAGACCCGATTCTTTCAAGCATGCCGTCTGTGAAAATAGGGACCAAGATCCACCAGTTGAACACGCCATACAACTACGAATTGTGCCAGATATGGAGGTCCAGGCGCTCGTTTTTCGTGACGACCACGACGGCGGCCTGCCGGGATAGAAGTGCCTATCAATCGACTACGATCATCGTCTTGCCTGTAAAGAATGTCATGGCCATTAGTGGCATGCCTCCGGTTAAACCCAAGAAAAGCCAACCAAAACCGTAGAAACGAGGCAAGCCAGCGACAAAAGCAGCTCTCTGCGGGAAAAGGGGGCCTTCGGCGCCCACCGCTCCATCAAGGCGTCCGCAAGAGACGGCCCGCGGGCCTTCAATCACTGGGGCCCCGCGAACGCCGGCGGCCGGCGCATGGCGCTAAGCCGCGCGGGCTCGGACTCATGTTTGATGGGCGAAGCCGCAACGATCCGCCCTGGCCGGGAGGTTCGCGGCATGCTTCTCGATTTGCGCGCGGCGCGAATCGGGCTCGTGGTCCCCGTTGGTGGCCTCGCGGCCTGGTGTGGCTTGCGTACCGTCAGGGGGGCGGTTCGCGCGGTTCATTGCGCAGGCTCTCGACTAGGCCCTGGGTGAGATGGTGCAGGAGCGGCTTCGCGGCCTCCAGGAGCAGGCCGCCGACCTCGGGGCCATCGGCGAGCTTGACGCCCGCCCAGTATTCGGGCTCGCGCGGCGGCCGCTGCTCCGCCTCGTCACGGCGCCCTTGGAGGTAGGCGCCTTCGAGTTCGCGGGCCAGCGCGCTCGTGCGCCGGGGGCCGGATCGAGGTTGTCGCAGGCGCCGGCCCAACAGGACCCCGGCGCCAACGCCGAGGCCCACCGCCAACAGGGGGTGCTTGAGCGACCACCGGATCGGAAAAGTGACTTGGCGCTCGATCTGTTCCACGGCGCTCCCGACGCGCTCGCTCAAGGCATCCAGGGTGTCGGCAAGGTCGCGCCGGTGATGCTCGGCCGCCAGGCGCGCCGCCTCCGAGGAGTACACCTCTACTGCTTCGTCGTCCATGGGGCCTCTTGGCTTAGAGTTTCTTCCATTCATCCTTGAAAAAGGCCTTGTCGGCACGGATCTCCGATCGCGTCTTCTTCAGTTGCGCGTCCTGTCCCAGGCGCTTGGCATGCCTGACCGCCATGGTGCCGCCGATGCCCGTCAGCAGCACGCCGATGATGAGGGTGCTCGCCCAAAAGCTCGCCATGGGGGAGGCGACGTTCGTGAGGATGTCGGCAAGCCCAATGATGAGGAATGCCAACAGGCTGAAGAGGCCAAGCAGGGCCACGGCACTATAGGCCGCCGCCTTCAGGGCGTCATTGATAAGCGCGCGCGTGCTCTCCTGGATCTCGAGCTTGATGACGTTGGCCTCGCTGCGAATGATCTCGCTGGCCTCATCGGCGGCGTGGCGCAAAAGACCCTTCAGCGACATCCGCTCGACAGGCGGCCCGGGGTGCAGGGATTGCGGGTTCCAGTGCGCGGCCATGGTCGCTCCTAGCGGCTCGAGAGCGCGCCCAGGAGGACGCCGATACCGAATCCTATGGCGACGCTTGCGCCGGGATGCTCCCGTATGCGTCGTTCGACGTCGCCGCGCATGGCATCGATGTCGCGTTCAGACAGGTAGGCGCCCCACCTCCGCAGCCATGCCAGGGCCTCCTCGGCGTAGGGGT
The DNA here is from genome assembly GCA_027335965.1 of Acidiferrobacter sp. The sequence continues at coordinate 5,311 of DAHWGZ010000050.1, read as the reverse complement.
TCGCGCGCGTGGCGGTGGATTCGGAACTGCCGTCGGCAGCAAATGGTTCGGCAACGCCCATGGCTCCCTCCGCTCGATGTTGAGGCAAGCTTAAACCCGCGGGCTGGGGGGTGAGATCGGACCTTCAGGGACGGCTTCAGCCGTGGCTTATGAAACGCGCCAGGGGCGCGGGGAGCATGGCGCCCAGCCGCACCCAGGCAAGCCCGATCATCTCGTGGACGATCAACGCCGACAGCGCGAGCGCATGGGCGCTGGGAAGGTAGGCTAGGACCGTCTGGCCACGGCGCGAGCGGGTGACGAAGCCCGTGGGGGCGGGGACCACCTTGAAGCCCGCTTCCCGGAACAGCGCCGCGGCGCGCGGCATGTGCCAGGCCTGGGTCACGAGAAAGATCGAACGGATCTTCTGGGACCGCAGGACGACCCATGAATAGCGGGCATTTTGCGCGGTGGTCCTCGAGCTTGCCTCCACCCATTTGACGGGGGTGGCGAAGTCCCGCTTCAAGACGCGGCGCATGAGCCGCGCGGCGGCGGTCCCGCCGAGCGGGGCGCCGCCCGAGACCAGGATGGGGAGATGGGTCTCGCGAAAGAGTCGCGCGGCGTAGCGCAGGCGCACCAGGGTATCGGCCCCCACGGTGTCATGCCCGCCATATTCCGGGGCTGCGTGGTAGCGTCCGGCGGCGAGCACGACGATGGCCCGCGGACCGATCGGCAGGGGACGGCTCAAGGCCGGGCAACTCTCCCAGTCGCGCGCAAGCGGGGTGCTTACGGCGGGCAGGCTCATGACCAATAGCCCGGTCCAGGACAAGGCCACGACGATCGCGCCCGTCCTTGGTCGGCGCGCCGCCAGCGCTATGAGGCCCGCGGCCATCGGCAACAGAAAAAGTCCGGGCGGGGTCAGGCAGGCGTTGACCAGGCCATGCCAGATGATCACGTCCCCACGGCCTCCCCCGCGGCCTGACGGTCGGCATGGTAGGAGGATCGCACGAGCGGGCCGCTCGCGACGTTGTGAAAGCCGAGCTCGCGCGCAAGCACGCCGATCTCGGCGAACTCCTGCGGGCTCACGTAACGGTCCACGGCCAGATGCGCGAGACTCGGGCGCAGATATTGTCCGACCGTGAGCCATTCACAGCCATGCGCGCGCAGGTCCCTGAGCGTCTGCTCGATCTCGCCGCGGCTCTCGCCCAGGCCTACCATGAGGCCGGACTTGGTGGGGATGTCCGGGTAGCGATCCTTGAAGGCCTTGAGGAGCGCAAGCGAGCCCTCGTAATCGGCGCCGGGGCGCACGGCCTTGTAGAGACGCGGCACGGTCTCCATGTTGTGGTTGAAGACATCCGGGGGCGACACGGCCAGCGCCTCCAGCGCCGCCGGCACCCGTCCCCGGAAATCCGGCACCAGGGTTTCGATCCGGACCGCGGGGGCGCTCGCGCGTATCGCGCCGACGCAGGCCGCGAAATGGGACCCGCCGCCATCGCGCAAGTCGTCGCGGTCGACCGAGGTGATCACCACGAAGCGTAGGCCCATGGCCGCTATGGCCTCGGCGAGATGCGCGGGCTCGTGAGGGTCGAGCGCGTCCGGACGGCCGTGCGCGACGTCGCAAAACGGGCATCGCCGCGTGCACAGGCGCCCCATGATCATGAACGTCGCGGTGCCGTGCCCGAAGCATTCGCCGATGTTTGGGCATGACGCCTCCTCGCAAACGCTATGGAGGGCGTGGTCGCGCAGGACCGTCTTGAGGCGCCCGACCTCCGGGGACAGGGGCGAGCGCACGCGCAGCCACGCGGGCTTGGGCGCCACGGGTGGCCCAGGCTCGTGCGCGGCGCGCACCTTGATCTTCTGTAGCCCCTTAAGGGCTCGTGAACGGTCGGGCTGTGGGTCCGATGTCTGCGTCATGCAAGCGGTCTTCCGGGTGACGCTGTAAGCGTGTGATGAGTTCCGGGATCAGGATCGCGGCGACCTGATCGATGTCGGCCGCGACCCCGTAGTCGGCGATCTGCGTCATGCGCAGGCCTCGATAGCCACAGGGCGCGATGGCCGCGAAAGGCCGCAGATCCATGGCCACGTTCAAGGCCAAGCCATGATAGCTACGCCCGCCTCGGATACGCAATCCCAGCGACGCGATCTTGGCCTCGCCGACATAGACGCCGGGCGCCCCGGGACGCGTGCGCGCATCGTCTATCCCAAGGAGCGCCAGGGTGTCCTGGACGGCCGATTCCAGGCCCGATACCAGGTGCCGGACGCCGATTTTGCGGCGCGCGAGATCGATCAGGGTGTAGACGATGAGTTGCCCCGGGCCGTGATAGGTGAGATCCCCGCCGCGATCGGTGTCCACGGTCGGGACCGACCCGGGGGGCGAGGCCTCCTTGGCGTTGCGTCCGCGCGTATAGACCGGGGCGTGCTCTAGAATCCAGATCTCGTCTGGCGTGTCGTCGGCGCGCGCCTCGTTGAACGCGCGCATCGCCTGCCAGCTGTCATGGAAATCCACGAGGCCATGCCACCGATGAACCTTGAGGTCTTCGCTCATAGGGCCATGAGGACCTCTGGCGAGGCGCTCAAGGCCTCGTATATGGCGTCGAGCTGCGCCCTTGCGCCGGCGCGGATGGTCAACGTCATGGCAAGGTAATTCCCGCCCCGACTCTCGCGGCTCGCGCAAGACAAGAGATCCTCGGGCCCGATATGCCGCGAGACGATCTCATGGACCAGGGCCTCGAAGCGCGGGGAGTTTTCGCCCATCGCCTTGATGTCGATCGTGCAGGGAAAGGTCAGGATCTCGGGTGCCTTGCCGTTGTGTGCGTTCGTCTCCATCACATCCTCCTGCCCATGCGCACCTCCTCCTTGAACGTCTGGAAGGCCGCATGCAGACGATGAAACACAAGACCAGGCCGGCCATCGCCGACCGGCCTGCCATCGATGCGCGTCACGGCCGCCACTTCGCGGCTGGAACTCGTAATGAGGACTTCGCGGGCCCCCGAAAGTTCGGCCTGGGAGGGCGCTCGCTCCTCGACCTCGATGCCAAGCCCGGCGGCGAGCTCCAGCACCACGTCGCGGGTGATGCCGCCCAGGATGAGGTGGCTACGCGGCGCGGTGCGCAGCCGTTCGCCGCATACGGCGAACACGTTGCTGACCGCGCCCTCATTGACCAGGCCGTCCCGCACCAGCAGGGCCTCATCGGCGCCCCGGCGCAGGGCCTCCTGCACCAGTAGCACGTTGGCGATGAGCGAGGTCGTCTTGATATCGCAACGGGCCCACCGGATGTCGTCACACAGTACGGCGGTCATTTCGCTTGCGGCGCCGCCCGCCGGCTCCGATACCCGTGGCCGCGCATAAGCGAACAAGGTCAGGGGGGCATTGGCCGGGAAGGCGTGCTGGCGAGGCGCCGCCCCGCGCGTTACCTGCAGATACAAGGTGCCGTCGCCGGCCGGCAGGGTCTCGGCCAGCCGCGCGCACACCGCCGGCCAGTGCACCGGACCCAGCCGTTCGTCCATGCCGACCGCGGCCATGCTGGCCTTGAGGCGCGCAAGGTGCGCCGCCTCGCGGAACGCGCGGTGTCCGTAGACCGGTATCACCTCATAGACGCTGTCCCCGAAGATAAAGCCCCGATCGAACACCGATATGCGGGCGCTGTCCGCCGGTATCCAGTCGCCGTTCAGATATACAAGCATGGGATTGTCCCCCTTGGGCGCCCGCGCCGCGATCCTTCGCGATCACCCGTCGTTCCGTGGCCCCGCCGCGACGCCGAAAGGCCCCGCAAGCGGCATGCCTTGCGCCTATCCCCTGGGATCGCCTGGCGCCTCGCAGTCATTATAGGCCCTTTGGTGTCCGCCAGCAGTTGCCAGGGCGCGCCTGTTGTCCGAGCTGCCGAGCAAATACCAGCGTGCTACGGGTCGATGATCAAACCATGTCCCATGCCGTCCCGGTATAGCCGCGCCGACAAGGCCAGGGCCGCGTCCTTGTCGGCCTCCGGTCCGAGACGCACGAGATAGAGGTCGCGGCCGCTGACATCGTCACGCACTATCCGGGGATCCGCGAGCCCCTTTTTGTCGAGGCGCTGCGCCAGGCGTTCGGCGTCCTGGTGGCGCGAGAAGGCCCCGACCTGCACGAAAAAGGCCCTGCGCGCCACGCGGCGCGCAGGGTGTGGCCCGAAGACGTCGGGTCCGCGATGATCGACCGGGATCGCTCGGCGGCGGCGGGCCTCGCCGGGCACTATGCCCTCGACCTCCACGGGCGCGGTCCCGGTGGCGAGTATCCCCAGGCGCGCGGCGGCGGCGTAGGACAGATCGATGATGCGTCCGGGGTAAAACGGCCCGCGATCGTTGACGAGCACGATCACCGTCTTGTTGTTATCGAGGTTGCGTACGCGCGCGTAGGATGGCAGCGGCAGGACCTTGCTCGCCGCGGTCATGGCGTACATGTTGTAAGTGTCGCCGTCCGAGGTCTTTTGCCCATTGAAGGGCAGGCCATACCAGGAGGCGATGCCGCGCTGGCGGTAGCCGGCGGCCGTCTTCAAGGGGTAGTACGTGCGACCGTCGACCGTGTAGGGGGTGTTGCCGTACGGGCTCAAGGCCAGCTTGTGGGGCACGACGCTGTGTGCCGAGAGGTCCGCGGGGTTGCGGTAACCGGTGCTCGGCAAAAAACCGCAGCCGGCGAGCGTCAGCGCAAGACCCAAGCCGGCCGCGAGGCGCCCGCAGAAGGTCCCGGGATCGCCGCCCGGAAGCCGCGACCCCATGGCCTCGGGCATCAGGGGGCCCACACGTCGAGTCTCCACGGAAATCCCGGTCACGGATCTCGTGGGCATGATGTCAGTTCACCAGGCGGCGGTGGCTATGGATGCTCATGAGCACCCCGAGGCCGGCCATGATGATGATGAGCGAGGTGCCGCCATAGCTCAAGAGCGGCAATGGCACGCCGACCACCGGCAGTATCCCCGCCACCATGCCCATGTTGATGAAGACATCAAAGAAAAACAGGATCGATAACGATCCGGCGAGCAGCCGGGAATAGCTATCCTGCGCGGAGAAGGCGATGCGCAGGCCGCGATAGACGATGAAGAGATACAAGGACAGCAGCGCCAGATTGCCGAGCAGCCCAAACTCCTGGCAGAAAACCGCGAACGCGAAGTCGGTGGTGCTGTCCGGCAGGAAATGGAGGTGCGCCTGACTACTGTTCAGCCAGCCTTGCCCAAAAAGACCGCCGGAACCGACCGCGATCATTGCCTGGATGGCATGATAGCCCGCCCCCAGGGGGTCGGCTTGCGGGTGGAACAGGATGTAGATGCGCTGGCGCTGATAATGGTGCATGTGGGCCCACAGCACCG
>DAHWGZ010000509.1 GCA_027335965.1 Acidiferrobacter sp. | reverse complement strand
GACATGGGCGCGAAAACTCTCGTGGTTAGAGGTCTCCCGGTCGTTTCACACCTCGTGGGATCAGGTGTATCGCTCGGTCGAGTGGATTGTGCAATGGGGACTGGAACACCGGGTCTTGGGCCCCATCAAGGCCTTCGGAGTCGATGAGATCGCTTATAGCCGGGGGCACAAATATCTGACCTTGGTCTACCAGATCGAGGCCGGCATGGTACGTCTCTTGTGGGTGGGTAAGGAACGCACCGTGAAGACCTTCGAGGGCTTCTTCACCATGTTGGGGCCAAAGACCTGCGCAGGCATCGAGTTCGTCTGCTCGGACATGTGGCGGCCTTATATCCGCGTGATTCGGGAACGCTGTTCCCAAGCCGTCCATATCTTGGATCGTTTCCACATCGTCGCCAAGATGAACGACGCCTTGGACGAGGTGCGCGCCGACGAGGCCCGGACGCTCGCCCGCAATGGTCGGGAACCCGTCTTGAAGAAGTCCCGCTGGTGCCTCCTGAAGCGCTCCGAGAATCTCACCACCCCCCAGAAGGGGCGACTCAAAGAGTTGCTGCGCTATAACACTCAAAAGTGTCCGCGCC
>DAHWGZ010000508.1 GCA_027335965.1 Acidiferrobacter sp. | reverse complement strand
CAGCAAGGATACGTTGACGATCGTGAGGTCCAGCACCTCCATGAATGCCGCCACCGCGACCACCAAAGCGACTGCCCAGAAACTCGCCGCCGGTCGTCCGGGGTCTTTCATGGGCGGCACGGCCGCTTGCGCGCAAGGCGCGCACCCCCGCTGTCGGGGCGAGGGCCACCCCCGCCCAATGGGCATGCGCGATCTCGCCATCCCGCGATGGGCCTGCAGGGGGTCATGAAAAGCGGCCTGCCGGCCGCTGTACGATGTCCGTCCATACCATGGCCTCAAAGACCGCCCGACGGGCCTGATTGTCCGCGGCCTGACCACCACCGGGCCCAAGGCCGGACGGGCCCAGTATGGCAAAGATGGGGGTGCGCCTTCAAACAGGGGCCCGGGCCACACCTCTCGGGGCGCGCGCCGTCATGGGCGCCTACGACAACGCCCGCCCACGGCCGAAGGCGTCGTTAGCGATTCCCGGAAAACCCGGCGCCCATGCCCGCGCCAGGGTCTCATTGCGGATACGATTCAGGCAGCCCCTTGACGGCCCCCTCCAGCACCCCTATCGTTGCCTCTGGAAGTCCCTTCTCATGGC
>DAHWGZ010000507.1 GCA_027335965.1 Acidiferrobacter sp. | reverse complement strand
AGCGCAACCCCCGAAGACGATGACAGACCAGCGCCGAACTCACCGTGCCATCCGGCCTTTGGGAGGGCCTTGGCCGCCGCATAGGCGCATCCGGTCACAAACAGCAACGCCGCAGCGGCGACTATCGTAAGCCGCAGATAAGCAAGACGCGCCCTCATGCCGGACGGGCATCACGCCACGTAGACCCGAAACGGCCGGCCACCACCAGCGCGGTACAGCCCCCCGCCCTGCGCCTCTGGCACGCACAGGGCGCCACGACACCCCGGCCGCGCCTCGGAGAAGGACTGCCTCCGGCCCCGGCGCGAGCACACCGGGACCCACGATCTCCCTGCTGACTTTCCAATGGCGCCTCTACCTGTTTTTGTGGTAGGACTCGTAACCATGCCCCAGGTTCCCGTCCGCCGACCCACTGCCGTGCCGGTGGCGCGCGGACCGCGCATATCTGATGGGCCCGGTTCTAGGCCAGGATGGGCATCGCCGCGGGCGCACTAAACGCCCGGATCTGTGTGCACTGACTGACGCAAGGCGGCGATGGCAGGATTCAGACCCAGGCCACGACGCGCGTTCAGAAACTCGAGCAACA
>DAHWGZ010000506.1 GCA_027335965.1 Acidiferrobacter sp. | reverse complement strand
AGAGCTCTCCCAAGGAGATGCTGCCGGTCATCGACAAGCCGGTCGTGCAGTATGTGGTGGAGGAGGCCGTGGCGGCCGGGATCGAACAGATGGTCATGGTGCCCGGCCGGGGCAAGCGCGCCATCGAGGACCATTTCGACATCTCCTACGAACTCGAGGACGTCCTCAAGAAAAAGAACAAGCACGCCCTTCTCTCCGAGCTCCAGAAAATCTCGAACCTGGCCCAGATCCTCTATCTGCGCCAGAAGGAGGCCCTGGGACTTGGCCACGCCGTCCTCTGCGCGGAGCTGGCGGTGGGGGACGAGCCCTTCGCCGTGGCCCTGGGGGACGAGATTCTCGACGGTCCCAAGAGCGGCATCGAGCAGCTCATGGAGGCCTATCGCGAGCTTGGCGCCCCGGTCATCGGGATGCAGCGCGTGCCCCTCTCCGAGGTCAGCCACTACGGCATCGTGGCCGGCGGAGAGATCCGGCCGGGACTTTTCCGGGTGGAGCGCCTCGTGGAGAAGCCCCGCATCGAGGACGCCCCCTCGGACTTTGCCATCATCGGCCGGTACCTCCTCACGCCCGACGTCTTCGACATCCTC